>CADCOL010000105.1 GCA_902803015.1 uncultured Lachnospiraceae bacterium
AACTGCCCGGGGTTTATTCTTTAAGTCTCAATGCCGTTTTGTCACTGCACAAAATATGCGATAAATTCCGTATTCCGGTCGATTACGATTCCCCATGTTCTTCGATGGTTATCACCCTCATCATGCATCGGATACCACTCCGCCGTCTGCATCTGCTGGCTTGTCAGAAAATTCGAAACCGGCAAATCCCACGCACTCCGTGGCGTAATTCCCGCGCACTTAGTGTCGATTTCCTCTTCGATATAAGTGATATCGTAACGGAAGGACAGAACCTCATATCCGTCCCCCTGCATAATGGACGGAAAAACGGTCCATTTAAAATTCTTCGCCCCCTTCGGCACTTCATCGGGAAGGAATCCGTATTTATTATAATTCTTTTCCTTCAGTTCCCTGATATCGCCTTTATAAATCAATCTCGTCTTCGGTACCGCAGCATCAATCAGTTTAAGCGGTAAGTAACTGAATCCGTAGATTCCAAGACAAATGGCAAACACAACCAGGATGACGGGGGTCAGAGGTTTCTGTTTCCTGGGCATCGGCTCATGAAAAGGAAGATTCTGACTACCGGCAAGTCTTCTCCTTCTGCTCCACTCCCGAATCTTTTTATTGAGTTCATCGCGGTTTTCAAAAAACCTCGTCTGTGACCAGAAGCAATCCAAAATAAACACAGTGGATGACATTAAAAGCCAGAAAATATGAATCACATCCGGTCTTTTGAAAACCAGATAAATCGTATAAACCCAAATCGGTGCAATCACCACAAGAAGAATAAGAAATGCGATATTAAACTTTTTCACCGGCTTCTGCATCTGCATGTTGTCCATGGCTTCCCCCCATTAACTCAACATAAGTATCAAAACGCTAATCATTGATATTCTGCGGATACACGGTCCAAAACGCTCCGCGAAGGTTCTTCGAAAGTTCTTTTTTGCTTATGGAATTCCGGTCTTCCGGGTTAAAATCAAATGCATATTTTTCATAGCAGTTGATTACGTTCGTTCCGGTCGGATGCTGCATTTCTCGTTTAAATTTCGAATGCCGATAACTGGCATGCACATGTCCGTGCAGCATAACGGGCGGTTTCACACGCTCCAGGAATTCATTAAAGCAGTCAAATCCGCGGTGCGCATAGTCTTCCATATCCCCGAAATCCTTGCATGCCGCATGCGTTACCAGAATATCCACGCCGCCGTTTTTGACAATCTTCGACTTTGCTTTACAGATTTTGGTACGCATCTGATCCTCGGTATACATGTATTTGCCGTTCGAATATTTTCTCGAACCGCCGAATCCGATGAATCGTACACCGTCAATCGTATATACTTTCCCGTCGATATTGATGCAGCCTTCGGGAGGACGCGTCGCATACTTACTGTCATGATTCCCGGGCACATACAAAACGGGCAGTCCGGTCATTGTTACCAGAAATTCGAGAAACTCCGCGCGCACATCACCGCAGGAAACGATGACATCGATTCCCTTTACGCGGTCGGGATTGTAATAATCCCAAAGTGCTTTCGATTCCACATCCGATATCGCCAGAATTCTCATAACTGTCTTAAATACGGGGGCATAGTCCCTTCAATGTTTTCGTTCAACCAGTCCATATCAATAATCTGGCTTGCCGTCAGTTTCTTCAGATCATGCGGAAGTCTTAGGGACTTTCCGGTATTTCCTTCGTTAATCACATCCGTCTGCGAATGAATTTCTCCCGAGAACGGATCCATTTCTCCGTATACCATTGCATTTTTAAAGAATGCAAGCATTTTTTCCGTCTGATAAGGAATTTCGGGAGCACGAAGTCCGACTACACCTGTAGAAAGACCGAACCAGTAATTGGTCGGAGAAATGTTTTTATCCTGCTCGTTTAAATCCCATGCCCCTGAAATTACGGACTGAATCATCATGGAATAGAATTTGCCCCACAGGATATACGGAGCCCCGATAAAATAGTCATGATTGCTGAAATTAACAATCTCTTCCTGCGTTACATTATGGTTAATCTGATATAATCCGCCCTTAAAACGTGCTCCGCGAATTGCGGAATACTCGAGATCGGCATACATCAAAACATCTTCTTCTATCCACTCATCCCTGTAATTCTTATGTTCTCCGTCCCCGATGTATTTTAAGGATATTTTGCAATACGGATCAATTAAGGAAACACCGATTGCAAATGCATTCAGGTTCGCATAGGTACGCGAATGCAGGGAATGAACAAGATAACCGATTCGTCTTTCCTTCTTCGGTTCCGCTTTCGTTAACATCAGATGTGCCGCGAGGATACCGGTTAGGAAGGTTGCCTCATACAATTTACCGTGATAACAACGAAATGTGGGATGCGGCTGTCCGATGGAACAGTTCAAAAACTTCACGCTCGGATTGGCAATTGCCATCTGAAGCGTGTTCGCAGCCATTTTAGAGGAAACGGTGAAAATCAGTTCGTTCTTATCATCCACCGCCTGCTGAATCACTTCGTTCGTATCGCTTCCGTCGGGATTTGCCTGATACGTGGCCGATTTGACACGCTCGCCGATAATATCAAGGGCATATAATCTGCCCGCTTCATGCGCATCCACCCATCTGGATTCATTGATATCCTGGTCGTAAACGAACGCAACCTTTAAAGGGTTTGCGGGCGTATAGTTCTTGGAATGATTAAAAATCTCAAACAGACTGGCCGGCTTTTTCTCGCTTACCGGCGCATCGGACAGAAATTCGATATCGTCAATCGAAGTGTTGGTTCGAAGCTCCAGGCGGGCCATTTTAATATTCTTGATAATCTGATCTTCCGTATCCTCAAGCAGCGATTTCATCGGAAAAACCGAAATATACAAAAGAAATGCATCGCTCGTAAGACGACGGTCGTCTTCCTTCAGGATTGAAAGATAAAGTTTGAGGAATGTAAAGAATGCGGATTTTAAATCCGAAAGAATCTCCTCGCTCCACGGTTCCTCCAGGTTCTGCCCAAGAAGACTCGCAAGTTTTAAATACGCCCCCGGTTCCGTAAAGGTTAAGTAAAATGCCTTGGTTACTTCAAAGAAATCCAGATATTCGTAATAAACCTTTACTTCCTTGGTATCGGTTTTGGCAGGTAAAATTCTCGTCACATCGGCATGAATGAAATCCATCTTTAAGTAACGGGATACGGAAACACGCTTGTTTCCTTCCTGCACATAATAATCATTCATGTATTCGTAGACTTTGATTGCCTGCTGCACGCCTTCGTCCTTTACGGATTCGCAAAGGTTTGCCCACTTGGCGGAAAACTCGGTTCCGTCGTCAATCAGGGGCATAAAATTATTGGCGAATGCATTGTTTCTGGACATTTCCTTATTACCGACAATGCAGATTATCGGTAATTCCAAAACGCCGACATACGCCTCGCCAACGGAATCTTTTATTTCGGGGAGGGCATCCAAAACCGGAAGGTAAGGTGATTTTCCTTCTTTCAATGCGGTTCTGACTGCAGCCTCTCCCAGTCTTTTCGCCTGTTGATAATCTTCTGACATTTAATAACCTCTTTAATTCTTAAAGCTGTGAATCGGCGCGGGAATTCTTCCGCCGCGGTTTACAAACGATTCGCATCCGAAACGATTAACGGGCATAATCGGTGCATGTCCCAAAAGTCCGCCGAATTCAACAGTTTCGCCGACACCTTTTCCGATGACGGGAATAATACGAACCGCCGTGGTTTTCTGATTGACCATACCGATTGCAAGTTCGTCCGCGATAATACCGGAAATCGAGGTATTCGGGGTATCGCCCGGAATTGCGATCATATCAAGACCTACGGAACATACACAGGTCATCGCTTCGAGCTTTTCAATCGTAAGTGCACCCGCTTCCACGGCATTAATCATGCCCTGGTCTTCGGATACCGGAATGAACGCACCGCTTAATCCGCCGACATAAGAAGATGCCATTACGCCGCCCTTCTTTACCTGATCGTTTAACAGTGCAAGTGCTGCGGTGGTACCCGGTGCACCCGCATACTCGAGACCGATTTCACAAAGGATATCCGCAACGGAATCGCCGATTGCAGGTGTCGGAGCAAGGGACAAATCAATAATACCGAACGGAACGCCGAGGCGCTGTGATGCTTCTTTTGCAACCAGCTGTCCGACACGCGTTACTTTAAATGCGGTCTTTTTAATGGTTTCGCAAAGCACTTCGAAATTCTCTCCGCGCACTTTTTCCAAAGCGGTCTTTACAACACCGGGTCCGGAAACACCGACATGAACGACACAGTCGCCCTCGGTAACACCATGGAATGCGCCCGCCATAAACGGATTGTCATCCGGCGCATTGCAGAATACCACAAGTTTTGCACATCCTAAGGAATCCTGCTCTTTTGTAAGTTCTGCGGTTTCTTTGATAATATCTCCCATCAGACGTACCGCATCCATGTTGATGCCTGTCTTTGTGGAGCCCAAATTGATGGAGGAACATACACGGTCCGTCGTGGAAAGTGCCAACGGAATGGAGCGCATCAAAAGCTCGTCCGAAGGAGTACTTCCTTTGCTGACCAGTGCGGAATATCCGCCGATAAAATTCACGCCGACTTCTTTTGCCACGTCATCGAGAGTCTTTGCAATCTGTGCATAGTCTTCCGGTGTTTTGCAGCATGCGGAACCCACAATTGCAATCGGGGTTACCGAGATTCGCTTGTTTACAATCGGAATGCCAAACTCGCGCTCGATATCTTTTCCGGTTTTTACAAGGTTCTTTGCCTTGTCATAGATTTTATCATGGATCTTTTTTCTGCATTCTTCCAGGGATGCATCCATACAGTCCAGAAGCGAAATACCCATCGTAATCGTACGTACGTCAAGGTTTTCCTTCTGAATCATTTCATTTGTTTCTATTACTTCACGTCTGGTAATCACAGCACGTTCCTGCCTTTCTTAGCTATTTAAATTCTGTGCATGGAATCAAAAATCTCCTCGCGCTGCAAACGGATTACAACGCCGATCTCTTCACCGATCTGTGCAAGTTCGGAGGAAATCTCCTCGAACGCTTTCGGAGACTCATTCATATCCACTACCATCATCATGTTAAAATATCCGTGCACGATGGTCTGCGAAATGTCTTCGATATTGATTTTATTATTTGCAAGATAGGTACAAACCTTTGCAATAATGCCGACTCCGTCCTTGCCGACAACCGTGATAATCGTCTTTTTCATGATTTTGGAT
>CADCOL010000106.1 GCA_902803015.1 uncultured Lachnospiraceae bacterium
CGATACGACAGGAGTTTCCCTTCATAAAAGAGGATACCGGAAACTGACGGCAAAGGCTCCGATAGCGGAGAATCTTGCGGCGGCACTGATTATGCTGACTCCCTGGAGACAGGACCGGATTCTGGTGGATCCTTTCTGTGGAAGCGGAACCATTCCGATTGAAGCGGCCATGATGGCTGCCGGCATTGCTCCGGGCATGAACCGTGAATTTACGGCTGAGAGCTGGAAACACTTAATTCCATCAAAGAACTGGTATAACTGTGTGGAAGAGGCAAACGACAGGATTAACCGTTCTTTGAAAAAAGAGGATGTCGATATCCAGGGATACGATTTGGATCCGGAAATGACGAAAATCGCGCGTGAGAATGCGCGTCTGGCCGGAGTGGATCATTTAATTCATTTTCAGACCCGTGATGTTGCAAATCTATCGCATCCGAAGAAATACGGATTCATTATTACGAATCCTCCGTATGGGGAACGTCTGGAAGAAAAAGCCGCTCTGCCTGCACTTTATAAAACAATCGGCGAGAGATACCGCGCACTGGATTCCTGGTCCATGTATCTGATTACATCCTATGAAAACGCCGAGACTGATTTGGGACGCAAGGCAGATAAGAACCGTAAGATTTACAACGGTATGATGAAGACCTATTTTCTGCAATATATGGGTCCGAAGCCGCCGAAACGCGAGAACGGAACCTAAAACTGAGAGCAGCATCAAGAACAAAGATAATTCTTATAACAAAGGACACAGATTATAATGAGCAAGCGAATCATCGTTGCCTCCGGCAATGAAGGTAAAATCCGTGAAATCAACGAAATCATGAGTGCAAAGGATGTCGAAATCGTTTCCATGAAGGCAGCCGGAATTGTACTTGATATCGTGGAAGACGGAACGAGTTTTAAAGAGAATGCATTGATTAAAGCCAAAGCGGTCTGGGATGCATTAAATGAGAAAGAAATTGTTCTTGCGGACGATTCCGGATTGGAAGTGGATTATTTAAACAAGGAACCGGGAATCTATTCGGCACGTTATATGGGTGAGGATACCCCGTATTCGATTAAAAATGCAAAGATTATCGAACGTCTTGACGGAGTTCCGAAAGAAGAACGCACCGGACGCTTTGTCTGTGCGGTTGCGGCAGTATTGCCCGACGGCGAGGAAATCATCGTGCAGGAAACCATGGAAGGCTATATCGGTTACGAAGAGCGCGGAACCAACGGCTTCGGTTATGATCCGATTTTCCGCCCCGAAGGATATGAATGCAGTTCCGGAGAGCTTCCCATGGAAGAAAAGAATGAAATCAGTCATCGCGGAAAAGCATTCCGTAAAATGTGGTCAGTCATTAAAGACCGGATTTAGAGGTGAATCGATGAAGATTCTGGTTGTCAGCGATACCCATGGTATGGATCGTCGCTTTTACGAAGTTTATAAGAAAGAAAAACCCGTGGATATGGTAATTCACTGCGGGGATACACAGGGAAGCGAGGACGATTTTGAACGAAGCGTGGATTGTGTATTCTGTGCGGTGCAGGGGAATAACGATTTTTTTTCCAATCTGCCGAAAGAACGGTATTTTCAGTATGGCGGAAAGTCGTTTTTTGTGACGCACGGGCATTATTACAATGTTTCGTTTGACAATAACCGTCTGCATGACGAAGCAAAAGCAAGGGGTTGCGATTTTGCACTGTTCGGACATACGCACCGGCCGTTTTATCAGTATACGGACGGAATCCATTTTATCAATCCGGGCAGTTTAAGTTATCCGAGACAGTACAGTCACAAGCCGAGTTATGCTATAATAGACGTGGATTCAAATGGGGATGTAAAGGTTACGCAAAAAGAGATAGACGATTAATTATAAAGGGGGTTTACTATGTTAAGCGAGAACAAAATCTACTTTGCAAAATCCGGAGAGAAAAAGGTTTATGCACTTCCGAAGATGGCAAACCGTCACGGAATGATTGCCGGTGCTACCGGTACCGGTAAAACCGTTACGTTAAAGGTTATGGCGGAGTCTTTCTCCTCCATCGGCGTGCCGGTATTTTTGGCAGATGTAAAGGGTGACCTTGGCGGAATCTGCAATCCGGGACTGGAAACCGAAGATATGAAGAACCGTATCGAGCGCTTCGGTCTTGCAGAGGACGGTTTTAAATTTGATGCATATCCCACTGTTTTCTGGGATGTTTACGGTGAGAAGGGTCTGCCTCTTCGTACAACCATCAGTGAGATGGGACCGATTCTCTTGTCCAGAATTTTAGGTTTAAACGAAGTACAGTCCGATATTCTGAGCGTTATTTTTAAAATTGCAGATGACGAAGGCCTTCTCTTAATCGATACCAAGGACCTTCGTTCCATGCTGACCTATGTAGGCGAGAATGCAAAGTCCTACAGCCTGACATACGGAAACATGTCCAGTCAGAGTCTGGGTGCCATCATTCGTTCGGTCATCGCACTGGAAGGACAGGGCGGCGATCTCTTCTTCGGAGAGCCTGCACTTGATATCCGCGACTGGATTGGCTGCGATTATACGGGTAAGGGAAACATTAACATCCTGGACTGTCAGAAGTTAATCAATAACCCGACCATGTATTCCTCCTTTATGCTCTGGATGCTTTCCGAATTATACGAAATGCTTCCGGAAGCGGGCGATCTGGAGAAACCCAGAATCGTATTCTTCTTTGATGAAGCACATATGCTTTTTGATTCCGCAAGCAAATCCCTGCTTGATAAAATTGAGCAGATTGTAAAACTGATTCGTTCCAAGGGCGTCGGCGTATTCTTCATTACACAGAACCCCAAGGATATTCCGGACGGCGTATTAAGCCAGCTCGGAACCAAGATTCAGCATGCGCTGCGTGCATACACCCCCGCAGAGTTAAAATCGGCAAAAGCCGCTGCGCAGGCATTCCGTGAGAATCCTGAATTCGATACATTTTCCGTTCTGACAGAGCTCGGAATCGGTGAAGCACTGGTATCCGTACTGGATGAAAAGGGTATTCCGACCATTGTTGAAAAATGCAATATCCTTCCTCCGCAGAGTCAGCTCGGAGTCATTGATGATGCAACCAGAGATTCCAAGATTAAGGGAAGCATGTATTACGTAAAATACGTGGAAACCTTTGATCGGGATTCTGCATATGAATTCCTGCAAAGAAAGCAGATTTCCGATGCGGAAGAGAAAGCGAGAGCCGAAGAAGTTGCAAAGCTTGAGAAACAGCGTGCGGCAGAAGAGGCAGCAGCTTTAAAGGAAGCACAGCGCCAGGCAGAGGCAGAAAGAAAAGCTGCGGAAAGAGCGGAAATCGCAGCGCAGAAACAGGCTGAACGTGAAGCGATTGCAGCACAGAAAGCAGCGGAAAGAGAAGCACTTGCTGCGCAGAAAGCAGCAGAACGTGAGGCACTTGCCGCACAGAAGGCGGAAGAGAAGAAAAAAGCCCAGCAGCAGCGTGCCGTAAAGAATGCAGGCAAGTCCGTGGCAAGTTCCGTAGCCGGAACGCTCGGAAGAGAAGCCGGAAAGAATTTGGGCAAGTCCGTCGGCGGATCCTTCGGAAAGACACTCGGCGGAAATGTCGGAGCATCCTTGGGACGCGGCATTATCGGAACACTTTTCAATTCAGGAAGATAGAATACACTTAACCCCGTCGGCGGAGCCGGCGGGGCTTTTTATTTATTCCACCTTCGAATAATCAAAGATTTTCAAAATTTACTGTTGACAGAAAAAATCTGTCCGCGTATAATCCAAAATACATCTATAGATTGCAGGGTCTTCCGACCCGAAGAACGAAAGTGTTTCACTTTCGGAATTCCATTTTATTAAATTATTTATCTTGTTTCTGTTTTGTTTTTTTGCGTTACGTTTTGCTTTATTTCAAGCACATTCACATTTATTCAAATTTAATCAAAAGGGAGATCATCATGAAGAAACGAAAGACTTATTTCGGTCGGTGTCTTTGTCTTTTGCTGTCGGCACTGACCATGGTTTTGGGCGTAATTACGTCTTCTCATGCAACCTTACATGTTGAGGCTGCGAATGTAGCCAGGGGCGCCAACATCCCCTATAACCGCTATCTGGCGGGAGCTACGTATTCCACACATATGTATACGGTGGACGGTCAGGTGGCATATTGTATCGAATCGGAAAAGGCTGCCGTAAATAACGGCGATTATTACAATTCACACACCTTGTCCTATTCCGAAGCGCCCATGCTGACGCTGGCACTTTACTACGGCTACGGCGGGGGCGGTTCCTGGATTATGAAAAAATTCTTTCAGGACAATTACGGCATCGAATTAAGCGATGAGCAGCAGTACCTGTATACGCATATCGTTGCGAATTACGCATATGTCGGTGCAAACATGTCATCCACTCCGGGACAGTACTACAAGGGGCTTAGTTCCGATATTGCGGAGGCGTACGGTATTAATTCCTGGATTCGTTATCTGGGAAAAGTGCTTGGCGGAAGCGAAGATTACAGCGGCAGAAGAGTGAAAAACGGCTGGACCACATACTTTGATACCAACAGTCAGAAAATCGCGTTAATCGGACAAATCGAATATGAATCGGTGCCGGAAACGCCACCCACACCGGATGTGCCTGATGTACCGGATCAGCCTGACGTACCGGACCAGCCTGACGTACCGGATCAACCGGATGTTCCCGATGTACCCGACGTACCTGACCAGCCGGAGATTCCTCCTACACCGAAATACGGAAAACTGAATATTACGAAAACCGGAGAAATACTGACCGGAATCGAAAACGGAGCTTTTGTTTGGGAAAAGAAAGCACTCGCGGGAGCAGAGTTTGAAATCCTCGATGCAAACGAAGAAACCGTCGGGGCCGTAACAACGGGTGAAGACGGAAAAGCATCACTCGGGGAACTGCCGGAAGGGCATTACAGCGTAAAAGAAATCAAAGCCCCGGAAGGATTTGTTCTTGATAAAACCGTTTATGAATTTGACATTGCATTCGAAGAAGATGAAACGGAATGCATCATTGAAAAAAGCTTTGAAGATCAGGCTGCAAAAGGAAGGCTTGAGATTTTTAAGGAAGGAGAAGGTCTGATTTCCTTTGATGAAGAAGGATTTCATTACGAGAAGCATTCCATAGAGGGAGCGGAATTTGATTTATACTATGTGAAAGAGACCGCAGAAGAGCAGGAAACGCCGAAAGAGGATGATACTGACGATAAGGATTCGGATATGCCGGTCGGACATTACACAACTGACAAAAACGGAAAAATCATCGTGGAAGACCTTCCGCTCGGCAGTTATAAACTGGTGGAAACAAAAGCCGCATACGGAATGGAACTTGACGAAACACCGGTTGAAATTAAGGTTGAATACAAGGATCAGAACACGCCTGTTGTTGTAGTCGGAAAGAATATTTACAACGAACGAAAAAAGATTCGGATTGCTGTAAATAAGTATCGCAGTGACAGTGAAGAGAAGTTAAGCGGCGGTGAATTTGAACTGTACAACAAAGAGGAAATCGTAAACTACAAAGGTGAAGTGATAGCAGAAAAAGATACACTTCTTGCCTGTGCGGAAGCGGTGGACGGTGTCATTGATTTCGGACTTGATTTGCCGGAGGCCGACTATTATATCGTCGAAAGCAAAGCAATCGACGGATATCAAAAGAGTGTGCAACCGTTTGAATTCAAAACAGCTTACGATGAAGAATGCAGGGTGGATTTGTATAATGACCGGATTCCTCCGAAGGCTCCCGAAAAAGAGAACCATGAAGAGGTACCGGGAATCGTGAAGGGCGCATTTGTAAACTACGTTACGGAAGATTTCGGCGGAACGGATTTATCGACACTCATCGGTGTATATTTGCCGGATACATCCTCCGAACGGAGCGGTATGGAGGATGCGTCGGATCATACAGTGGCATCCATAGTCGCAATGGCGGCAAATGACAGGGTTGCGGATTATGCGGTTCTCGCCTTCTTAATCGGAGCAATTGTAGCAGCGACAACGATATTGATTCTGGAGCTTCGTAAAAATGGAAACAGAAAACAAAGCAAGTGATAAAACCTCAAAAGGAGATTTAATACGTCTGTCCACCATCCTTTTCATCATTTTGGGTTCGGTGCTTCTCCCGCTTTTTGCGAGAGAGGTGCTGTTCCCGAATCTGAAAGCATGGAAGGAGGATATAGAACTAAGGCAGGGGATTCGAAGAGAGGGATTATTCGCAGGGAATCCGGATATGAAAGATTCCGACGCAGAGGATGACATTCGGGCTCTTGGCGGAACGTGGAAAAACGGAAGAAATGCCGAAAGCGGCACGGACGCAGATGGCGAAGTGGAAGATTTGGGAATCATCTGGTCGAAAGAATACGGACCCGGCGGTGTAAAACTGAATGCGGACGGTTCCATAGTACCGGATGCGGAAGTTGTTGAAGCCCTGAAGTCGGGTAATCAGAATCGAATTGACCGCGCTATGGTCTCGCAATACCGTCGAATCAATCCCGAAACGGTTGGAATGATCCGGATTCCGGGGACGGTTTTAAACCACCCATTAATGCAGTCGCCGGCGAATGAAGGATATTACCTGAATCACGATTTTTTAAAACGTGAAAATGCAAACGGAACACCGTTTCTGGCGGCATCTTCCGGTCTTGCAACTCCTGCGGGCAATGCAATTGCATACGGACATAATATCCGGCTCGGAAGGAAGGATATTTTTCAACCGATTGCAGAGTATGAAAACATTAACTTCTACAAGGCTCATCCGACCGTGGAAGTGGCGCTTCCCGACCGGACGGTAAGCTTTTTGGTCTTTGCGTATTTTATCGTGGATACAGCCGATGAGGATACATTCGTATACTGGCAGGATACATACTTTTCAAGTGAGGAAAAATTTACGCAGTACATGGAAGAAGTAGCAAAGAGAAACTGGCTGGAAACCGGAATTGTCTGCGAGAGGACGGACAGCTATCTGACCCTGTCATCATGCAGTGTGGAGCTGGCACGCTCCGGGACGAACCGTATGGTGCTGATGTGCAGGGCGCTGCGCGAGGGAGAGAAACCGGGAGATTATACGAAGGGGGCCTGCAGGGCTGCGAACCCACTGCTACCCATTAAATTAAGATGAGCCATACACCTCCTACATAAATGGCAAAAAGAAGAATTGCCACGGCATTTGCCGTGGCAGTTTTTCGTTTTCGTATTACAAGTATTCTGTGTGTTCCGGTGCAGGTTATTACGTGATAAGCAGTCCCTGACGTCCTCTGTTTGCGGAGAATCGCCGGATCTGTGCCCGGATTTCGGGATCGATTTCGAGGACCGGTTCAAGTTCGGGACGTCCCGTGTAGAAGCCCTGAATATAGTCCACACCGAGGCTGATGACGGTACGAAGCTCCGCCATGGTTTCGACACCCTCTGCCAGAACGGCTATGTTGTTCTGGTTAGCGTAGCCGATAATGCTTTGTACAAAGTGACGTTTTCTGGCATTCGAATCGATACCGGAAATCAGCATGTAATCGATTTTTACATATCTCGGATTGTATCGAAGAAGGTTGTTAACATTGGAATAACCGCTGCCGTAATCGTCCAGCGCAATCTCCAGACCGAGGTTCTCACAGTCCGCTTCGCGTTTTGTCAGCATCTCGTCGTCCAGCTCGGAACCTTCGGTATATTCGATTACGATTCTTCCCTGATGTCCTCTTAAACGAAGGAGCAGTTCGGCTTCGTCATCCCCCTCCAGCTGATGGGCGGGAAGGCTGTTGATAAAGATTTTCTTCCCTTCGAAGATGCCGGAGCTTTCTTCCACATGGTTTAAAACTCCGTGAAAAGTGGCCTTCTCAATATCATAGAGTTTATCAATGTGTTCTGCGCATTTCAGAATCTCTATGGGAGACAGATGCAATTCTCCGTTGCTTCTCATTAAGGCTTCGTAGCCGTAAATTTCACCGGTTAAGGACGATACGATTGGCTGGAATGCATAGGAAATCAGACCTTCTTTTAAGATCTTCTCGACCTCGTCGCATTTTGCCATAAGCTCTTCGGAGTATTCGCTTAATGCTTCTTTCTTGCGCTGTTCTTTCTTCTTATTGTTCTTTGCGTTAACCGTTAAGTTGATTAAGAAATCCAGATCCGGCATTTCGCCGAGTGTGGTTTCAATCATGTCATAGTGTAACAGGAAATTATGGGAATTCCCCGAAGAATCGTTAAACGTAAGTCCGTCTTTGGGAATGCTTTCCGTAATCTGCGAATAACGCAAATCACAGTCGTCGCTTATGATACCGATCAGGAATTCGTCGTTGCTTAAGCGTCCGCAGACTTCGTCGTCCATCGTACAACGGGAAATAAAAGCGGCCAGCGCGCGGATAGCCAAATCCCCGCTTTCGCGTCCATATGCTTCGTTTACCTCTTTTATATGATCGGCATCAAACGCAAAGATGGAGAGTGTTTTGTGGCTTCCGATGTTGCGCTCGCAGAGTTCTTTTAAGTTAGTATGGAATCCCTGATAGTTATAAAGACCGGTTTGGGAATCACGAACCTGGTCGGATTTGATTTTGGAAATCAGCTGGATTAAGGCCTTCTGCTGATAGAATGCCTCAATGCCGAGATTGATGTTGCGCATCCAGACACGGTGTGTAATATTGTAAAGGCGTATTTCTTTTTCAAGATTTAATACAGCATATCCGAAACTGATATCCTCAAAGAACAGGGGAGTAAAAATAAAAGTCGTCGGATAATCGCGTTCTTCCTCCAGTGCGGGAATCATAACAGAGGTGTCAAAACTGCGGTCAAGATTTACGGCATCCGAATCCTCCGTGGGAGGAGTATCCTTACATTCCACCACCATGTTCATTCGTTCGGAATATCCTTTTCTTCTGGCATTTTCACCGATAAAAGAAGAGGGATTTAAGAAATTCTCGTTAAAGCATAACCAGAGGCGATGGAACGGACGAATCTGGTAGGAATAGTGCGCAAGCACACGGAAGAACTGCTCATAATCGGTCTGACAGAGCATATCTTCGGTAATATGGTTAAAATCGGAATAGTAGCTTTGCGAAGAACGGTCGCTTTTCCATTCTTCACGATTCACTCGTTTATATGCGGGCTGGTAGTCCGTGCAACCGCAACTGCCTCCAATCAGAAGGTTTGTTTTTAATTCACGCTTCAAAACGGTGGTTCCGGAAATGGCCGCATACAGACTGTCAAAGCAGTCGCGTCCGAGTTCTGCGGCAGGAATCTCTGCGGAAGTTAAAGGAAGGGGTGAGGTACGGCCTTCTTCCGTGGAATCATAACCGATTACAGCGATATCCTTCGGAATCTCCAGACCCTGCTCGGTAAGATAGGAAGCCAGACCGATTGCCATATAATCGTTTGCGCAGGCAACCGCTTCCGGCATATCGTCCCGGTGTGCCAAAAGCTTTTCGGCAAATTCCGTTCCGCCATCGTACCAGTAGTTTCCGTGGTCAACCCAGTCTTCGCGAACAGGCAGATTATGTGCCTTCATGGCATCGTAAAAACCGTTTAATCTCTGAATTGAATGCGGATGCCCTTTTTTGCCGCTTAAGAATGCGATACGCTTATATCCGTGCACGGTAATCAGGTGTTCCACCAGATCCCTCACCGGGGTATAGTGATCCATCAGGATGTAAGGAAATACATCATTTTCCTTGTCTGCGACGATGACAGGACCGTGGAAGTTTTCTTTTAAATTCTTAAGAATGATTTCATCCAGACCCGGTGTCTGAAGCGTATCGAGCAACACAACAAAACCGGCAAAACTGTCGTAGCGGATCAGAGAGTAAATATTGGAATCTCCGACGTTACGCATTCCCGTTTGCTGGTATTTCTGGTACATGGAAAAAACGCATAAGTCAAAATCCTTCTTATACGCTTCCTCCATAAAGGCATGCATAAACTGCCTTTGCATATGCTCTTCCGGTTGTGCCAAAATGACACCGATACGCTGTCTCATAGGAAATCCTTAAACAAAAAATTTATCCATAATCCATTATATCGCATCGGTCATAGGATGTCATGTTAACATACTGTTAAGAAAAATCGAATAAAATGAACTTTCGATTTTTGTTGATTATTACCAAAGGAGTTCTTTTTCATGTCAAAAAAGGTCATCTTAAACAAATCTTAAACATTTGCATACTTTTTTCTTAATACGGGGGTGGTATATTATGGCAGTGTCGAAAGCATGGTCCGGTTGTTGCGGACCGTATAAGGAGGAATAAAATGCGTAAAAGAGGAATCATCAAATCCGCACAGTGTCTTGCTCTTGCGGCCTGCACTCTGACGGTGGGAGTTTTGTCGGGATGCTCCGGAAATAAAGAGGACAGCGGTCTGGTTGCCAAAGCGCTGAATGAAAGCGGGGCAGGCAGCGCAGTATTTAAAAAGGATATGGAAATCGATCCCGGATTTATCCCCGAGGTAATCGATGTAAGAGGAGAGGAAGTGCTTTTCTTTGCGAATGATTCTTCGGAAGGCCTTGTATATGAAGAGAAACCGATTGACGAAAACTCGCAGGAAGTTGTCTTAGCCGGCGGAGAAGACGAAGAGGAATCCGACAAAGAGAATCCGGAGGGCGACGGTGAAGAAGACGCAAACGGCGGCGACTGTAAATTCGCAATTTACGATTCCGATTTGAAAAAGAAAAGCGAAGGCACCTACCATTATGACGGACAGGGATTTATCAATTCGGCATTTCTTTTACCGGACGGAAATATCGGGATTCTGTTCATGACATACAACGAAAAAGATGATGCCATGAAAGCGTGGATCGTGAAAACGGACCGAAACGGCAAAGAGCTTGCGAAAGCCGAAGTAAACGAAAAAACAGATTATATCCGGAGCGTTGCGGTATCAGACGATTGGATTGCGCTGTACGATTATCAGAATGTACTGCTCTTTGACAAGGATTTTAATTATAAAGGAAAAGTGCAGGGCGATGATTTTAACGGCGGATTTGCAAATGAAGAAGGTAAAATCTTTGCCGGATATTACGGGAACAACGGATTCGAAATCGCCGAAATCGATCCGGATGCGAAAAAACTCGGTACACCTGTTTTAAAAGATAATAATCACATATATGATCCAAAATCAGCTCCCGGATACGACTGCATCGGACAGAGCTCGGAGGCAATTTACGGATGGGATTTAGCAAGCGGCAAAGAAGAAAAAATCATGGATTATACGGCTTCCGGAGTTATTTATGATGATGTTGTGACATTCGCCATGCTGAATGCGGAACAAATGCTCTTTATCATGCGTGAGGACAACAGGCAGAAAGCAGTCGCATACAGAAAAGTTCCCGAGGAAGAACTGGCAAACAAAAAGACCTTAACCGTTGGGAGTTTATATGGGTTTCCGTCCTCTGTCCGTACGGCGATTATTGATTTTAATGAGAAAAATGACGAGTATCAGATTCGTACCGTAGATTATTCGGAGCTTTTGACGGGCGAGGATAATGCGGAAGGTTTTCAGGAAGTGGAGAAGCAGTTTAAGAATGATATTCTGACCGGAAACGGCCCCGACTTAATTCTGACGCAGGGAATGACGGAATTTGATTCTTACGTGGACAAGGGTGTTTTCGAAGATTTGCTTCCTTACTTTGAAAAGAACGGCATGAAAACGGAGGATTACCTGGAGAATACGATAAAAGCCGGTTCCAAGAACGGAAAACTCTATGTGGCGATTCCGGACTTCTATGTAGTCGGATGCTATACGCCGAAGGAGAATCTGAACGCGCAGGGCGGAATGCGTGTAAGCGATTTGCAGGCGCTTGAAAAGAAATACGGATGTGAAGGTTACGGAGAGATGTATGCAACCAGGGAAGGAATTATAGCGCAGGCCGTAATCGGAAGGGCAGGTTCGTTTGTGGACGTCGAAAACCGCAAATGCAATCTGGACAGCGATGAATTCAGAGCATTCCTGGAATGGCTGAAAACCTATCCGGGGCAGGAGGATTTTGAAAAATTCTACGACAATCACAATCTGGATTATTACACGGCATTAAGCGATCATAAGTCGGTCGTAAGTCTGCAGTCTTTCTACAACTTCAGAGATTATCACCTGACGGTTTATGAACTTTTTGACGGAAAGAATTGTGCGATTGTTCCGTATCCTTCCTTTGCAGAGACTCCGCGCGGAAAAATCGGATCGGACAGCGGTATCGCACTCTATTCGAAATCAAAAGAGAAGGATATGGCATTTGATTTTATCCAAACGCTGTATTCCGATGAGGTACAGGAAGCCAGAATCGAAAAAGAGAGATATTATTACGGATTCCCGTCGAAGAAAACCGCATTTGAAAGGGCAACGGAAATTGCCAAGGAAAAACCGTACTACATCGATCCGCAAACCGGCGAGAAAGAGTATTACGATGAGTATTATTACAGGGGTGACAAGGAAGGTCTTCTTCCGGTTATGACGGATGAGGAAATAAAGATTCTGAAAGACTACATCGCCATTTGCGACGACTGGGACGGCAATTACTACAGCTCGGATCTTTTAAATCTGATTGTTGAAGAGGCGGCGCCTTATTTCGCAGACCAGAAGGACTTAAAAGAAGTTTCGCAAATTATGCAGAGTCGTGTTAGTATTTATCTGAAAGAATAGTATGAGTAAACCTCAAAAAATCCAGGGAGTCTGAAACATGTATAATCTGTTAATTTGCGATGATGAAAAAGATATTGTAAATGCATTAAAAATATATCTGGCGGGTCCGGACATCAAATTCTTCGAAGCGTTTAACGGGCGTGAAGCCATAGAATGCATAAAGGAAAACGAAATCCATCTGGTACTTTTGGATGTGATGATGCCGGAAATGGACGGCATCACTGCGCTTTCGAAGATTCGGGAATTCAGCAACATTCCGGTCATCATGCTTTCGGCAAAGAGTGAGGAAACGGATAAAATTTTAGGCCTGAATGTCGGCGCGGATGACTACATTACGAAACCGTTCTTTCCCGTGGAAGTAACGGCAAGAGTCCGCTCGGCGCTGCGCCGGTACTTTGAACTCGGCAGCAGGGTGGCAAAGAAGGAAAGCTATGTCATTGGCGGAATCGAGCTGGATGACGCGGCAAAAACCCTTACGGTGGACGGAGAAGAAGTAACTTTAACACCGAAGGAATTTGAGATTCTGAAACTGTTAATGGCAAAACGCGGCCGGGTTGTTTCGCCGAAAGAGATTTATGAAGAAATCTGGCAGGAGGAGCTTCCGTACGGAAGCGAAAGAACCGTGGCGGTACATATCCGTCATATCCGCGAAAAAATCGAGATCAATCCCAACGAACCGAGATACTTAAAAGTGGTATGGGGACAGGGATACAAGATGGAAGGGTAAAGGAATGAACGAAAAAGGGAAGAATAAAGGAAGAGGGAAAATCGCACTGTTCTTTGCAAGCATTTTCTTCGGAATTCTGCTGGTGCTTTCCGGGCTTTCATTTATGGAATACTATGACTACGGATACTACAGCAGTACATTTGAAGATATCGTAAACGAAAAATACCAGCGTATTGCGATGCTGAACGGAAACCAGATTGAAGCTTATATTCAAAGAGGTGACCGCGAGGCGGCGACGGAATTCTGCAATGACAGAAATATTGCATACCTGCAGATCAGAACGGGCGGGTTCCCGAACCGACAGATTTATACCTATGAAAGAGATGCCTCAAGTGGGCAGACCATCAGCGTTACAATCGGCGAGACCGTGATGGATGATGAGGACGTATACTATTACTCGGAAAACGAAGTAACGGTTGTTTTGATGGAAGACCTGCCGATTCAGGATGCATACCGGGAAGCATATAACCAGACAAAAACATTCTATGATTACAGATACATAGTGGTTCTTGCGGGTGTAGTATCCCTGATTCTGTGTATTTTATGTATGGTGCTTCTTTTCTGCCAGATCGGTTACGTTCCGGGAAAAGAAGGCGTGCAGGAGAACTGGTTCAGCAAGATTCCGTTTGATGTGGTAACGCTTGCGGCAGGACTGGTTATAAGCTTCGGATTCATTCTTTTGTGGGAAAATTTTGTCAATGACACTTTTTCGATGGGAATCGTGGCAGTTTTGTGTGTCGTTACGGCATATCTGTGGACTCTGAACCTGGCACACCGGATCAAACTCGAGAATGTATTCGGGAACACATTGCTTGCAAAATTCTTCCGTCTGCTCGGAAGGCTGTTTCGGAATATCCCGCTTATCTGGAAGGCAGTCCTGATTATTGCCGGAATTGCAATTGCCGAGATTTGCGTATTTTTCTTAGGCTATGCGTTCGGAGAGCTGGAGGAAGCACTGGTTTTGTTTGCTCTGGCCTGGGGCTTCCGGATGATTATCCTTTGCCCGGTTACTCTCTACATTGTTCTGATGATGAAACTCCTTTTCAAAGGCGGAAAGGAACTGGCATCCGGCAATACGGAATACCGCGTGAATCCGGGACCGTTATTCGGCGAGTATCGTAAGCACGCAGAGAATCTGAACAATCTTTCCGACGGTATTAACAAAGCCGTCGAAGAGCGTATGAAGAGTGAGCGCATGAAGACGGAACTGATTACGAATGTTTCGCATGATATCAAAACTCCTTTAACTTCGATTATTAATTATTCGGATTTAATCGGCAGGGAAGCGGAGAGTATGTATACTCCCGATGCTGAAGAGAACGGACATGTTCAAAATATTAAAGAGTACGCCGGTGTTCTTCATAACCAGTCCGGCAAGTTAAAACGCCTGATGGAAGATTTGATTGAAGTATCCAAAGCCAACAGCGGAAATCTGGAAGTTTCCCTTGAGACGCTTGAACTCGGAACCATGCTCGAACAGGTTGCGGGTGAATACGAAGGACGCCTTGAATCACAGAATCTGGAGCTGATTATCAATAAGCCGGACAGTGATGTGTTTGTGACGGCGGATCGCGGAAAATTGTGGCGCATTATGGATAATCTGATGCAGAACATATATAAATATGCACACCCCGGAACAAGGGTTTATGTCGGCATGCAGGAGAACGGTGCGGCAGGCAACGGCATGGCGGAGGTCGTGTTTAAAAACACATCGCATGAACCTCTAAATCTTTCTCCCGAGGAACTGACGGAACGTTTTACAAGAGGAGACTCATCACGTCATAAGGAAGGAAACGGTCTCGGTCTCGCAATCGCCAAGGCGATGGCGGAACTTCAGAGCGGCGAACTTCGAATCGAGGTGGACGGAGATCTGTTTAAAGTAACAGTGGCATTGCCGGTAGCCGCAAAGGACGAAACCGAAATTTCGCCGGACACAACTGCGACAGAAGAAATTGCAGCAACAGCAGAAACTGCAGCAATTGCAGAAACTGCAACAGAAACCGAAGTACTGTAAACCGTGGGGCAAAGCATCGAAGCCTGAGCCGGCAAATCCGTGCTGGAATCGGGCCCCGGAATATGCTATACTACAATATGGAATTCATTTAAAACAGTGAGAGGTATTTACTACCTCTCACTTTTGCAAGCGTAGATTTTGCTTTGTAATGGCACTTGTAGTAAGAGACTCTTTGGAGTTTTTGGGGGAATACAATGGGTAAAAAATTCAAATCTGTTATCGCGCTGATTGGCATTCTTATTGCCACCTTCCCTAATATCGCGTGTTCAAACAATCCCACGACACAAAAAGATTCCGGCATCGTTCTCGGATTTTCACAAATCGGTTCCGAGAGTGCATGGCGAATCGGAAATACGAATGATATCGAGCAGCAGGCCGAAAAATACGAAATCGGACTGATGCTTGAAAATGCCAACCAGAAGCAGGAAAACCAGATTGCGGCCATTCGCCGTTTCATTGCGTACAAGGTGGATGTTATTGCATTTTCCCCGATTGTTGAAGAAGGTTGGGACAATGTTCTGCAGGAAGCAAAGAATGCCGGGATTCCCGTAATTTTGGTTGACCGCGATATCAGTACCGAAAAGGAAGGTCTGACCGCATGTCTGATCGGTGCCGATTTTTACAAAGAAGGTGTGATGGCGGGAGAGTACCTGATTCGAAAAGCGGACAGTCTTGGGCTGGAGCAGGTGAATATCGTAGAGATTACGGGTACCGACAATTCCACGCCCATGCGACAGAGGCAGGCGGGTTTTGCCGATGCAATTGCAAAGGATGAACGCATGCATATTCTTGAAAGTATCGACGGGGATTTCTTAAAAAGCCGCGGCGCGGAATGCATGCGCTCGCTGATTGAAAAGTACGGCGACGACATTGACGTGGTATACAGCCATAACGACGAGATGACACTGGGCGCACTTCCGGAAATCGAAGATGCCGGTTTTACCCCCGGAAAAGATATAATCATTATTTCCATCGACGGCGGACAGGAAGCCATCGATGTGCTGAAAAACGGAAAGATTAACTGTGTTGTTGAATGTACACCAAAGCTCGGCAAAGAGGTAATGGAAACCGCGATTAAATTAAAGAACGGTGAAACGGTGGAACCGGTGATTCATCCCGAAGAAAAGGTATTTTCGGATGAGCAGGATTTATCAAATCTGGAACCGAGGGGATACTAAGAATTCATGGAACGAATCAAAAAAGAAAAAAGTATTCTCGGGGCGATTAATGACCTAAGTCACAGACTGGTTTTGTTGCTGGTATTTCCCATCATTATCAGTCTTGTTCTGATGCTTGTTTATGCATGGAAATATCACAGTGCCATCCGAAGAATGGAAGAGATTACCAATATCAAAACCGTGGTCTCCGAGGACATTCCGGAACGTGCCTGGAATATCATAAGCGGAAGGCAGACTTTCCCGGAAAGCGATATTTACATGTCCATCAACGAAGTCAATGCCACCATCGAAAAAATCACCAACCAGACAGGCAAGGAAAACCGCTTATCTTTAATCGTTGCCCGCCGTACGATGGAAACGCTGCAAAACTATGTAGACACCATCCGGGATAATATCCGCAATGAAGTTCCGGTTGTCGAAAACGAAGCGGTGCTGGTGGAAGTCCGTGATGTTTCGGCTTTGGTGGACAGTATGTTAAACGAATACATCGCACTCGAGATTCAGTCGACGGCAAGAATGAGCATGAGTCTTCGCATCATCATTATTGTGACCGCGGTTGCCGAAGTGCTGATCGTGGTATTCGCAATCTATGTCCGGAACAAAACCATGAAAGCTACGGCGGAATTTGTAAGAAAGCCGATTGAAAAACTCGAAGAGGTTACGGCGGTTCTGGCGGACGGAACGCTGGATGCCAGAATTACGGATACGGAAGTTACGGAGCTTCGTAATCTTACCATGCAGGTAAATACCATGGCGGACCGTCTGGAATCCATGATGAAAAAAAGCGAACTGGATGCCAAGCGTTTACGTAAGGCGGAGCTCAGAACCCTTCAGGCGCAGATTAATCCGCATTTCCTTTACAACACGCTGGATGCCATTGTATGGAAAGCGGAAGGCGGCGAGACGGAAGAAGTTATCGGGCTGACAAGTTCACTCAGCGATTTTTTCCGGATCAGTTTATCTTCCGGTGCTGACTGGATTCCGATCAGCCAGGAAAAGAAACATATTGAAGGATATTTGAAAATTCAGCAGACCAGATACCGCGATATCATGAAATATGAGATCGATATCCCTGATGAGATCGGACAGTTTTATATACTGAAACTTCTTTTGCAGCCGCTCGTGGAGAATGCGCTCTATCACGGGATTAAAATCAAGCGCGGCGGCGGCATCATTAAAGTCAGTGCAAAGGAAGACAACGGTTATCTGGAATTCAGTGTCAAAGATACGGGATGCGGCATGACACCCGAACAGCTTGAGGCTTTAATCGAAAGCATGAAGAAAGAAAAGCCGAAGGTCAGCGAAGGCGGAACCGGCGGGTTCGGACTGGTAAACGTCAACATGCGTCTGCGTCTTTACTATAATGAGCCGGAAGGCTTAAAGATCACAAGCGGCCCCGAAGGAACCGATGTAAGATTCCGCGTTCCCTGCAGAACGAAAGAGGAGATATTCGAGAATGAAAGTATTTCTGGTTGATGACGAAATTGTAATAAGAGAAGGAATCCGCGAGTCTTTCCCGTGGGAGGAGACTTCTTATACGCTGGTTGGAGAGGCACCGGACGGAGAGATGGCGCTTCCGATGATTCGCGACACCAACCCGGATATCGTGATTACGGATATCAAAATGCCGTTCATGGACGGTCTGGAACTGTGCAGAACCCTTCGTGCGCAGATGCCCTGGATCGGCATTATTGTATTAAGCGGATACGATGAATTCGAATATGCCCGTCAGTGCATTCAACTGGGCGTTCGCGAATATCTTTTAAAGCCGATTAATGCGGCGGACTTAAAAGAGGCCCTGGATAAAATCAGCAAACAGATCATTGAAGAAAGAAAATCCCTCGAGCATGCATCCAGTCTGCGTGCCCGTATGGGAAACGACGGCAAATTCTTAAAAGAAAAACTAATTGGTTCCTTATTTACGGATGAGGCCGTGGAAGAGGACGCTGAGAATGTCATTAAGCAGCTGGCTTCCATGGGTTGTCCGGTTCCTTCCCCCTGCTATGTGGTGGTTGATGCGGCATTTATTCCAACTGATGTCGGACAGGAAGCGGCATCGCTTCTTACCGAAACAAGCAACGGAGTGGTACATAACTCTCCGAGCAGAACGGGTACCAGACTTTTGGTTCTCGGCGAAAGCAATGCGGATGCCGAAGAGAAAGCGTATGCTTTTGCAACCTCGCTTTCACAGGAACTTGAGCGTGCGGGCTGTCTGAATATCCGTATCGGAATCGGTGAAATCGCGGACGATTCCAAACAGATTCTTCACAGTTTTAAAACAGCAAGACATATCCGTCATCTTCTTGTAGAGCGTAAGGATGACGGTGCGCTGGTTCTTGGTGTCAGGGAAATGGGAGACGTCAATGACGAAACGCCTTCCGTTATTAATGATGCCAAATTATACATGTCACAAAACTTTTCCAATCCGAATCTAATGCTTCCGGACGTTGCCAACGCCGTGAACATGAGTAAGAGCAGATTCTCTGCCGTATTCTCGCAGTACACGGGTCAGACGTTTACGGAGTATCTTATTTATCTTCGTCTCAGCAAAGCAAAGGAACTCCTTCGCACCACCAATTACAAGAGCTCGCAGATTGCCCATGAGACGGGGTACAACGATTCTCATTATTTCAGTTACATTTTCAAGAAAACGATCGGAATGACTCCCTCGGAATATCGTTCACAGTATAATAATCAACCGGAATGAGATAATTTTTAACCGTTTCACGTTTCGTTCACAGATTACGGTATTATTTTCAACCAAGTTAAAATCTGCCTTGATTTACCTCCGGAGTATGATGGGATATCATACATGTAAACAGTCGCAAACGACTAATTTAAAAAGGAGGATATAGCAAATGAAGAAAAAGTTAGGCAGTTTGTTATTGGTTGGAACACTCGTAATGAGCTTGTTGTTCACTGGTTGTAACAAGGGCGGCGGTAACACCCCTGCTCAGGGAGGAAACACTCCTTCCGGTTCCGGAACCATCAAAGTCGGGGTTGTAAATAACCCTCCTTCAGAGTCCGGTTATCGTGAAGCAAACGTAAAGGACATGGAAGCAGTCTTCTCCGCAGAGAATGGTTATGAATTAAAGACATTCTACAGCTTAAAGAACGACGAACAGCTCCAGGCAGCTCAGGGATTCATTACAGAAGGTGTTGATTATCTTCTTGTTTCCGCAGCTGAGACCACCGGTTGGGACGAAGTTTTAAAGAATGCTCAGGAAGCAGGCGTTAAAGTTTATCTCTTCGACCGTATGATCGATGTAGACGAAAGCCTCTATGAAGCAGCAGTTGTTTCCGACATGAGCGCAGAAGGCGACCTCGCAGTTCAGTGGTTACTTTCCCAGAACCTTGATGAGTACAACGTAATTCATATCCAGGGCGCTATGGGTTCCGACGCACAGATCGGACGTACCGGTGCACTTGATGCTCAGTTCGCATCCGGAAAGATGAAGAAAGTTGTTCAGCAGACCGCTACATGGGACGAAGCAGAAGCTAAGAAGATCGTTGAATCCGTTATCAACAGCGGTGAGAAGTTCAACGTAATCTACGCAGAGAACGACGGTATGGCTAAGGGTGCTGTAGCAGCACTTGATGAGCACGGTATCACCCACGGTGTTGACGGCGACGTTATCGTAATGGGATTTGACTGCAACAAGTGGGCATTAAGAGAACTGCTTGCAGGCAACTGGAACTATGATGGTCAGTGCTCTCCTTTCCAGGCACAGGTTATCAGCGACCTCATTCAGGGAAAGACGACCGCAACTGCGAAGAAGATCATCAACGAAGAAAAAGGTTTTGATGCAAAGACTCTTACCCAGGAAGATATTGACACTTATGGTTTAGGTGAATAATTGTTATACAGACCAATTGATGTAGCTGGGTGAATAACCCAGCTACATCTTTGTAAAAAAGCACCGTGCGGGAGATTCCCCGGTGCAGTAGCAGGAGGACAGGGAATGCAGGAACATAGCTTGCTGGAGATGCGTCATATTAATAAGCTTTTCCCCGGCGTGAAAGCATTAAGCAATGTAGATTTCACTTTAAGAGCCGGCGAGA
Source organism: uncultured Lachnospiraceae bacterium (assembly GCA_902803015.1). Lineage (GTDB taxonomy): Bacteria > Bacillota > Clostridia > Lachnospirales > Lachnospiraceae > UBA3766. The sequence goes on from CADCOL010000106.1 coordinate 20,574, forward strand.
TTCATGCGCTCATGGGAGAAAACGGCGCGGGCAAATCCACGCTCATTAAAGTACTTACGGGCGTTTATCAGGATGACGGCGGAGAAATCAGAGTGGACGGAAAGACCATCAGTATCCGTTCTCCTCAGGATGCACAGAATAACGGTATCAGTACGGTTTATCAGGAGATTACGCTCTGCCCCAATTTAACCGTGGCAGAAAATATGTTTATCGGCCGTGAAAAGGATGTTCTGGTTCATAAAAAACGTCGTGAAAAACGTGCGGACGAACTTTTGAACGAACTCGGCATTCCGGCCAGAGGAACCCAGATGCTCGGTAACTGCAGTCTGGCAGTGCAGCAGATGGTGGCTATCGCGCGTGCGGTAGATTTGAATTGTAAGGTTCTGATTCTCGACGAGCCTACCTCTTCTTTGGATGACAAGGAAGTAAACGTGCTTTTCGGTCTGATGAGAGACTTAAAAGCAAGAGGCGTCGGAATCATATTCGTAACTCATTTCCTGGAGCAGGTATATGAGGTTTGTGATCGTATTACGGTCCTTCGAAACGGCGAACTTGTGGGAGAATACTTAACGGAAGAACTTCCTCAGGTTCAGCTTGTAGCAAAGATGATCGGTAAGGATCTGGATGAGCTTTCTTCCTTCGGTGAAGTACAGGAGAAATATTTTTCGGACGATGATATTTTCTATCAGGCAACGAAACTTTCATCCAGTGCAGCGCTTCCTTTCAATTTCGCCATTCATAAAGGCGAAGTAAACGGATTTACGGGACTTTTGGGATCCGGACGAAGCGAAAGTGTCAGGGCTATTTTCGGTGCCGACAAAGTAAACAGCGGTACCGTATATATAAACGGTAAAAACGTAAAAATCAAAAAGCCGATTCACGCAATGAAAAACGGTATCGGATATCTTGCGGAAGACAGAAAACGCGACGGTATCATTGCGGACTTAAGCGTTCGTGAGAATATCATTCTGGCGCTTCAGGTTATGAAAGGTTTCTTCAAGCCGATCAGCCGAAACGAAGCGGAATCCTTTGCGGATGAATATATCAAGGCTTTAAATATTAAAACGGCGAGTCGTGAGACTCCGATCGGATCTCTTTCCGGCGGCAACCAGCAGAAAGTAATCCTTGCGAGGTGGTTACTTACCCATCCGGATTATCTGATTCTTGACGAGCCTACCAGAGGTATTGACGTCGGAACCAAACTTGAAATCCAGAAACTGGTATTAAAACTTGCGGAGGACGGAGTGGCAGTCACATTCATATCTTCGGAAATAGAAGAAATGCTTCGTACATGTTCGCGCCTGATCGTTATGAGAGACCGTCATATCGTAGGCGAATTAACGGGATCCGATTTGAATCAGGCACAGGTAATGAAGACGATAGCAGGAGGAGAAACTGATGAAGGATAAATTAAAAAACATCTTTAAGGGTGGTCTCGGCCAGCTGACAATTCCGATTATCGCCATTCTGGTTCTGATCATTTTTAACTTATTCCGAGATCCGTCGTTCTTCAGAATCACGGTTGAATTAAACAATGACGGGAACAGGGTTCTTGCCGGTAACTTAATCAGTATCATCAACGCAGCCAGCGAACTTGCGATTCTTGCCATGGGCATGACGCTTGTTACCGCAGCCAGCGGCGGACAGGATATTTCCGTCGGCGCTATGGCGGCAATCGCGGGCAGTGCTTTTGTAAAGATTTTAAAATACGGCGGAAATATCAACGGATTTGTTGTTTTCGCTGCATTTCTTGTAGCAGTTATCGTAGCGATGATTTTCGGCGCATTCAACGGAACGCTGGTTTCGGTATTTAAGATTCAGCCGATGATTGCGACACTGATTCTGTTTACCTGCGGGCGATCCATTGCATACTGGATCAACGGCGGTGCAACACCTACCGTGGACAGCGGGATTGTAAAGGCAATCGGCGGTTTCATCCCCGGATGCCCGATTCCGACCCCGGTAATCATCGTAATTGCGGTAGCGATTATTTTTAAACTCGTATTCCATTTCACTTCCCTCGAACTGTTCACCCAGTCCGTAGGTATTAACGGAAGTGCGGCACGTTTGAACGGTATCAATGCCACATGGATTAAGCTTTTATCCTTTATCATCCTCGGTGCCTGTGTGGCAGTTGCGGGAACTATCGGTGTAAGCCGTTTGGGACTGATTAACCATGAAACGCTTCTGCTCGACGTCGAAATGGACGCCATCCTTGCGGTAGCCATCGGCGGAAACAGCCTCGGCGGCGGTAAGTTTAAACTGGCGGGTTCCATCCTCGGAGCATATGTTATCCATATCCTTACCATTACGTTATACGCAATGAAGGTACCTTCCACGGATGTAAAGGCATACAAGGCGATTGTAATTATCATTCTTGTAGTCATCGGTTCTCCGGTTATCAAGAAATGGTTTGCAAAGACTGTGGCACGTATTAGGAATAAGAAGTCGCAAGTACCTGTGAAAGGAGCTCAATAATATGAAAGACAAGAAAACTTTTCGTAGAGAGCCACTTACGGACACACAGCTTTTGATGATGATCGCCATCTGTATTTTTGTATCCATGTATTTGAGCGCCATGCTGCTCTTTGGAGGCGGATTTCTTCGTGCACAGCAGATATTCGATATGTTGAACGATAATGCACCTTTAATCATCGTTTCCTGCGGTCTGACGATTGTTATGATCGGCGGCGGTATCGATATCAGCGTAGGCGCGGTAACATCCCTCGTTGTAATGGCTTGTGCAATATTTCTAAATAACGGCGGAAATATCTACCTTTCCATGCTGATTGCACTCGGAATCGGACTTGCGTTCGGCCTGGTGCAGGGATACCTAATCAGTTATCTGGAAATTCAGCCGTTTATCGTAACACTGGCCGGCATGTTCTTTGCCCGCGGTATGACGACAATCCTTTCGGTTAACCCGCAGAAGGTGGATACGGTAGGCACCGAAAACCTTGTGAATCTTCTTACATCCAAAGATCCGGCAGTGAAGATTACTTTCTGGCAGTTCTTAAGAGACATGAACTTCAAGACCTTGCTGGAAGGCAAGATTAAGATTGACTGGCTCGGCTATACCGCTCCGAACGGAAACAGAATTTCGGCTAGTATGGAGTGGGGCGTGGTGATCGCACTGCTTTGTGTAGTAGTAGTTTTCTTACTTCTGAAATACCATAAACTCGGTCGCGGCTTCTATGCCATCGGCGGCAACCAGACATCCGCTTTAATGCTTGGTATCAATGTTAAGAGAACCCGTTTCTTAAGCTATGTAATCTGCGGTCTCTTAAGCGGTATTGCCGGCTATGTATTCTTAATGCATACCGGTGCCGGAAACGCAACCAACGCAGCAGGAATGGAAATGAACGCCATTGCGGCATCCATTATCGGCGGTACGCTTCTTACCGGTGGTGTAGGAAACGTGGCAGGTACTTTCTTCGGTGTCCTGACTCTTACGACCATCAAGAAAATCGTTGTAACGAGCGGACTCAAAGATCCCTGGTGGCAGAGTATCACGACCGGCGGCATGTTATGCTTCTTTATTATCTTACAGAGTATTGTATTGTATATCAGAGGTAAACTCAGAGCGAAACAGAAAAAAGGTTAGGTATTACTGTGTAGTGAAAGGTGAATAAAAAATGCAGATGTACCATATCTGCATTTTTTGTTCTGAGAGAATGGGAAGACTGGCTGAATTCATCAACAAAGACACACAGATAAAAAACGAAACCAAGCGGATGACTGTTATTATTAGAAAACTCTGCCTTACTTTTGTTGCGCTTTCTGTCGTGAATTTGTTCCTGAATGCCTTCTGGCTTCATTCCCTTCGAGGCGTTCTGTTATGGTGCGGATCCATTCTGATTGACGGACTTACATTTTACATTTCGTACCATGCTTCCAAAAACATTGTACTTACGGTTTTCGTAATCCAGAAATGTATCTGGATTCTCGCAGCCACGATGCTTTACGGCTGGGAGGGAGGCTTCCAGTTTTTCCTGATTCTTCTTATGATTCTGTATTCGTTCGGAGAGTCCGGATACAACGGAAAGAAGCTGATTTTTGATATCTTATGCTTCGTGATGTTTGTGGTTTTCGTTCTGTTCTTCAAAGGAAACGAAGGGGTGATTCCCATAGCCGGAATGGACAGAATTATCCAGATTCTTAATATTCTGGTATTCTGTGTCAGCGTTGCGTGGGTTTCCTCAACCTTCAGTACGGAGAGCCAGGAATACGAAGAGAAAATTGTCAAATACAATGAGCAGTTAAAAATCGAAGCCGGAGAGGATGCACTGACAGGACTGAAAAACCGCAGAAGTACGAAAGAGGTATTGGAAAAACTGGTAGACAACAAAATTCCTTTCAGCATCTGTATGTGCGACATCGATTATTTTAAAAACATCAATGATACGTACGGACACGAATTCGGTGATGAAGTGCTGGTGGCAATTTCCTATGTGTTTAAGAAAATGACCACGGACAACGAGTATGTTTCAAGATGGGGCGGAGAAGAATTCTTACTGATTTTCCCGAGATTAAACGGGGACGACGCCTACATGAAAGTGGACAGAATCAAAGACGAAATTAAAAAGATTGCCGTACCGCACGGCGATAAAAATGTATCGATTACAATGACATACGGTCTTACCGAATACGATCTGGGTAAGAATCCGGAACACAATATCAAAGAGGTCGACGAGAAGCTTTATATGGGCAAACAGAGCGGTCGTGACAGAATAGTATATTAAAAAACGGAGGTAATTATGGGAGCAAAAGAACTCATCGAAGAAGGCAAAGCGTATCTGGGAATCGAATTCGGTTCCACAAGAATCAAGGCAGTGGTAATCGGTGAAGCGGGCGAAGTACTTGCCATGGGCGGATTCGGCTGGGA
>CADCOL010000107.1 GCA_902803015.1 uncultured Lachnospiraceae bacterium
TCGAAGCATGGGACCGGGGTATGACTTCCCGTTTACCGCACTGCTTGCGATGCTGGTATTTGCATTCGCGAAGAACGTGGCGGGAATTTTAAGAGGACAGGCCGGCGATGCGGTAAAGACTGCGGATGCTTCAGGTAGCAAGGCAGCAGGCAACACGGAAACAGGCAAAGGCGCGAAAGTCCTTACTTTCTTTGCCGACCTGTGCTTTGGCATTTATCTGGTACATCCCGTGTTCCTAAACTTCTTCTATAAGTTTTTGGATGTATCGCTTTACGATTATCCGTTTGTGCCGGGACTTTTGATGTTCTTCGGACTGACACTTGCCGGCTCGGTAGTACTGACAATATTGATGAGATTAATTCCGCCGATGCGGAAGTATGTACTCTGATCAGAGTAAGCGTTGCAAGACGTGTGTATAAGGAGAGAATTCCATGAGCGATCAGGAAAAAGAGTTATTAAAGAAAGCGGCGATATTGTTTTTCAGCCTGCTTTTGTTTGCCGGCATTACCGTACCGGTATACTTTTTGATGCTTGCCGGCGCGAAAGATGCGAAGGATGTGGAGAAGAAAACCGGGACGGAAACTGCGATTGAAAGCCTGAGCGAAGTCGCTGTCATCGACGTGGACAATGCCGTTCTCCTGGATGAGGAACCGGGGAAGAATATTTTTGATCCCGGCGATAATCCGAAAGTGGTAAAGACGAAGGGCACGACTCCGGAAGACGAGGTGCCTGCGGACGGTACGCCTGCCGACGGAGAGGGCGCAGAAGGCGGCGATGGAGAAGAGGGATTCTCCGAGCCTTTGGAAGATACTTCCGAAGCAGAGGCTCCTCCCGAGGGATTCGAATCTCCCGACACCAATCCGGCACTGATTATGCCTTCCGCAAATCCGGAAGACATCCGTATGGAGCAGCTTTCACAGACCAAGTTTAAGTTAAACGGTTTTGCATTTTTTGGCGGAATCGTGCTGGCCATGGTTCTGTATGCCGTATATTTTGAACTCGTTTTAAAGAAACAGTTCTATCCGCTCATGCAGGAAGGCAAGGGCACGATGCTCTATGCGCTGGTTCCGTTCCTTATGTTTACGATTATCGAAGGCGTGGAACTGACACTTGTGCCGTTACACATTACGGAAGGGCTTGCACATTTTCAGGGGCTTCCCTGGGAAGTCGGATATGTTCTGATTGTTTATTACATGTTCTATACCTTAATCGGAACATGGCTTGATACCAATGTAAACCGCGTGATGGAACTCGATGAATCGCCGTTCCATTACTGCAAATTCGGTAACGGACCGAGAAACCTGATTATCATCCCCGGCTTAAATCTGAAGACGGTTGAGGGTGCGGGGCTTTCCCTGGCATGGATGTTCCGCATGTATATGAAGGATTATACCGTTTACGTGATGGATAAGAAGGACAATGTGCCGAAGGATGCGACGCTTGAGGACATGGCGGAAGACATTGCAACCGCAATGGACAAGGTCGGAATCGTGACGGCGGATGTGTACGGCGTATCCATGGGCGGTATGATTGCGCAGTATTTAACACTGAATCATCCGGACCTTGTGGATAAGCTTGTGCTTTGTGTGACCGCATCCCGCAAGAACGAGACAATTGAAAAATATATCAACCACAACATCGTGCTTGCAAAGAAGGGTGACCTCGAGACCATTCAGAGAGAGGGCGTTACGGAACTCTTTACCGAAGAGTACATTAAACCGATGAAACCGTTCCTCGGAATTCTTTCCAAGACGGGCCTTCCGAAATCCAATACACGTTTCATTCGTCTGTGCCAGGCAATCCTTACCCTGGATACCTATGACAGACTGAAGGAAATCAAGTGCCCGGTTTATGTTATCGGCGCGGGCAGGGACAAGGTTACCTCCGGTGAGGCATCGGAAGAGATGGCAGAGGCTCTCGGCTGCGAGAAGTTTATCTATCGTAATCTCGGTCACGGGGCATACCAGGAAGCCAAAGATATCAACGAAAGAATCCTGCGTTTCTTACATAAGCCTGTCAAAGTTCGAAAGGACGAGGACGAAGAATAGTCCCGGTCAATCTTCGAACGAGAGACTGCTGGTAGACATAACTTGTGCATATTTAATAAATAATTATGAAAATTTTGTGAAAAAGTACATCTTCGGATGTGCTTTTTTTTATGTACAATTTGATTTTATTCTGCTAAACTATTAAGGTCGTTGTTTATCCCCTTTTTTCTTGCGGGGCAAAAGCACGAACTAATAAAATACTGTCACAGGCTAGAAAAATCAAGGATTCTTTGGTGATAATACACGAAAAATCAAGGTATTTTTGGCACTTTTTCTATTGAAATCCTTGCGCCAAGCGGATAAACTAAAAAGTGAGTGAGTACTCACTCATTTTTGGACGCGAAAGGTGACATAATTATGGCAAGACGAAACAAACAGGAAGAATTAATGAATACAACCTACGTTGTGGTTGCGGAGAACGGAATTGATACATTTTCCATGAAAACGGTAACCACAAGACTCGGTGTTTCCGAGGGGTTAATCTATAAATACTTTGATACCAGAGAAGGTCTGCTTTTCAAGTCTTTCGTAACATTCCAGAAAGAGATTGAGACCTTTGTGCTGGAAAAGACCGCAACGGATTTTCCGGGAGAAACGCCGGAAGCAAAGAGAGAGCGCGTCTGGAAGGAACTGGTTGCATTCCTTCTGGAGAGCAACTACAAATCGCTTTTCTATTTTGAATACCGCTGGTCCTATCGTTACAACGAGTATTTAAAACTGATGGAAAGCTCCGAAGAGGAGACCAGAATCGGTTTGAAGAAGTTCGGGGAAGCGATTCTCGGGCGTCCGATTATGACAAGCAGCGATCAGGATGCAGTCAACTGGGTGGTTGAGAATACCGGATTTGCGGTAAAGAAGGCGTTGCTCGGTGATATGAGAAAAGACGACGAGACGATTCACAAAATCTACAGACGAATCTTCTTCGGCATCTCGGATTTGGTATAGGATAACGAATGAAGGAATTCTTTAAAAAATATCCGGCGCTGATTGTGTTTATCGGAGTCGCAATTATCATTACGCTGGTTTTTGTTCTATATGAAGTGGTTTATCACGGACAGAACCGAAGTCAGCAAAAGGCGTACGAAGAGCTCGGAAAGAGCGCATGGATGACGGAACTCGGAAGCGAGCAGGAGACGGATACGACCGATCCGGAGCGAATCAAAAACGAAGAAGCCATGAAAGCGTTTTTGGAAAGCACCGACGATCCGGACTTCTTTAAGAAGAAACTTGCGGAACGGCCGAACTTCGATAAGCTCTGGGACCTGAATCCCGACGTAATCGGATATCTGCAGATTCCGGACAGCAATATTGATTACCCGGTGCTGCAGAGCCTTGAGAGAAGAGATTACTACTTAAAAAGAAATATTGACGGGTCGACCGGTTTTCCGGGATGTATCTTTGCAGAGAACATCAATTCAGGCGATTTCAGCGATGCCGCCACGATTCTGTACGGACATAACATGCAGAACGGTACGATGTTCGGGCAGCTGAAGAAGTACTTCGAAGAAGACTTCCGCGAGGAACATAAGTATATCTTCGTATACCAGCCCGATTGCGTGAGCCTCTACGAAGTCGTAGTCGTATCACCGTATTCCGAAGAGCATCTGCTCGTTGACGATTTTATCAAAAACGGAAACAGCTTCATGTTCTCGGGTGTTAAGCGTGATGACCAGGTGCGCGTCATCAATCATTTAAAAGAATTCAACTCTAAACTTGCCTACTTTGCGGAAGGCGAGATTACGGAAGAAGATAAACTGCTTGTCCTGTCCACCTGCAGCGGTGCAAGGGCAAGAAATATCGTAGCAGCGAAGAAACTATTCACACATTGGTACTGATTAACGAAAAGGAGTTACAGACAATGGCAAAGCGCAGAATTAATTGGAAAAATGTAAAGAAAGTGGGAGCAGTCGGACTGGCAGCGTTGACAATTTTCTCAACGTTTACATTCAGCGGCTCCATACTGGGAGGAGGAAAAGTTCAGGCGGCAGTCGCAAACCCGACGATTCCGGATGTAATGGACTCTGCCAGCGCGATTAATTACGCGACTATTCTGGGAAGAGGAACGGACTTTGGTGTCGTAGCCAATGAGTTCGAACAAAAGATGCATATGGAGACCACTCTTGCTGCGAAGAAGTTTATCAATACCAGCGTGGGAAATAATAATGATGTTGATTATATTAACGGAACTGCGCAGTTTATTTTTGGTGAAGTAGAAGGAACGGTTGTATTTGGAAAGACCACAGCCAAGGCTTTCAATATTGAGGGTTCCCAAGAGGTATTGGAAAACTATCAGTTTACCGGTAATAGTAATCCCGGCAAGTTCATTTTTAATACCGATTTTCAATTGAAGGCAAGTGATGTTTCCACAAGTGCAAAAGATGTGGATGTTGTTAAAGGTAATGTACAGGCAATCATTGATAATACCAAGGAACGTTCCGACGTAATTAAGACGAAAGCCGGATCGCCGGACTATGGATTGAAACTTGATGATTATCTGATTCCCAGTGGTGACGATCATGTTGTGATTGATTTGACAAGGGGAGACTTTGTAAACAAAGTTGTTTACATTAATGCTGACAGTAATCTTGCTAAATTTATTTCCAAATCCGAAGGAATTCGTATCAAAAAAGATTCTTCGACAATTGTTGTATTTAATATCGAAGGTGATAACATTGGAAATCCTGCTTCGCTGACTCTTGGAAAATACGATGTTTCAATTGACGGCTCCAATGATTGGGAGAAATCAATTACTACGACGGGTGCATCAAAAGGTGATCCACACATGGATAATGGCCATGACGCGGAGGAAGTTGAGCGTGAATTATGCCAGAAGATTATTTGGAATATTACCGGAATTCCCAGCGTTAAATTGAATAATACTGCCGGTACAGTTTTAATACCGGAAAATAAAATCGGAGAAACGCCGGTTGAAGTAGATGTAACGGCAACGAGTTCCGGTTGGGTAGTAACCGGTGGTTCGATGAAGAATACCAGCGGCGAGTGGCATTTCTTTCACAAGGGTGGTAGCCAGGAAGTTATGACTGACGGAGAAGGTCAGATTCATTTTGCTGCAAGAA
>CADCOL010000108.1 GCA_902803015.1 uncultured Lachnospiraceae bacterium
TATAAAAGATTGGATGGTTTCCAAATCTGTCTGGACATAATTGAATACTCCTTTTACTCATACAGAATTTCCTGCGAAATATGATACTCTTCATCCAGTTTCGGAATGCTGACGGGAAGTTTTCCCGTAACGGAAGCATCCTCAAAACAGGAAAGAATCGCCGCAAGAAGATTCGGTGAATATGCGCTTCCCGCACCGCTTTCTTCGGGGACTGCCCGCATAACGCTTGAACAGTATGTAAGCATCACAGCATCCGCTTCGGGAAATCTTGCGGCATCATAAGGAAGCTGACAGGAAATCACAATGACCGTTTTATTCTCTGCATGACACTGCTCAATGATCTGATCAAATGCCGCCGTGGAGAAACCGTCACCGCTTCCGGGATCTAAGCATGCCTCATTATATGCTCTGGAAATCAGGATTACATTCTTTGCATCCTTCGCCGCCTTCAGGCACTCTTTTAGATTCTCCTTCGTATTGGCCATCACCGTGATGTTTTCTCTTCCGAGCTTCTGTTTTGCAAGCTCGCCGTAGCCGACTCTGCTTGCACAGCTGTCCGCGAAAAGAATGAGTGTATCTCCGTCCGGATCTCCCAGAGGAAATGCTGCATTCTCATTCTTTACAAGCGTTAAGGATTTCTTTGCAAGTTCCAACGCTTTTTCACGATTTGCATCCGAGCCGGCAACGGATTTTACTTCCGCGATTGCTTCATCCGATACGGTAAAATCTTTTTCATCCAGGATTCCGCGTTTCTCCTTCAGTTTCAGGATTCTTGTCACGGATTCGTCGATGCGCTCCTCGGAAATTTTACCCTCGTTTACCAGTTTTGCGGTTAATTCCACCACACCGTCGGTCTGTTCGAATATATCGGTGTTTACGATAATCGGCAGAATAATCATATCCGCCCCTGCGTTGATGGTCATGGCAATCACGTCTTCAAACGCAAAATTATCGGTAATCGCACCCATATCCAGCGCATCTGTTACAACAACGCCTTCGAATCCCATGTCCGCACGAAGGATATCCGTCAGAATCGCTTTACTCATCGTAGCGGGAATGTAGACTTCTTCGCCCGTGGAAACGGATACGTATTTTTCCTTTTCAATCTGCGGATACTGAATATGTGCCGTCATAATCATTTCCGCGCCGTTATCGATGGCCGCCTGAAAAGGAATCAGCTCGAAGTTTTTTAAATCCTCATAGGATTTGTCAATCAACGGAAATCCGGTATGGCTGTCCGTTCCCGTATCTCCGTGTCCCGGAAAATGCTTCAGGGTGGAAATGATTCCGAAATTCTCAAGGCCCTTCATAAATGCATTTCCGTACCTTGCCACTACCTCGGGTTTATCCGAGAAAGAACGCACTCCGATTACCGGATTGGTCGCATTATTGTTTACATCCGCAACCGGTGCAAAATCCGCATTAAAACCGAGCGCCTTTAATTCTTTTCCGTAAATTTCCGCCATTTGCGTGGCTGCATTTTCATCGCCCGTGGCCGCAATCGCCATGTTTCCGATTCCGGTGGTTCCGAAACCGATTCGGGATACCGAACCGCCTTCCTGATCCACGCATACAAAAAGCGGAATTTCGCTTCCCTTTTGATTGGATGCCTGCAGATCCCGGATCAGTTTGTAAGTCTGTTCGGCATCACTGCAGTTTTCCGCAAAAAGAAGTGTTCCGCCGAAATGATTCTTTTTCAGGCACTGACGGATTTCATCATTTAGCTCCGTGATGTTTGCTTTTTCCGGCATTTCGCCTTCTTCCATCAGTTTCTTTGCTTCTTCCGTTCTTAAATCCTGCCAGATCCGGAAAGACGGAATCATCATTTGTCCGATTTTTTCCTCAAGCGTCATACTGTTTAAAATCTCCTCCACCCGGTCTTCCTCTGCAGGTTCCGTTAGCATTACGATTTCGCTCGGGTCATTCCGGGGTTTACGGTTACATCCTGGCATGAGGCCCAGAACCGTAACCAGACACAGACTTAATGCTATTGTTTTTTTGCAAATTCTATTCATCAAAAGATTTCCTCCAGAAAACGGCTTCTCGCATCTTTCATCTGAGCAACAAGCCCGCTGTAATCCATTTCCGTCCGTGCGCGAAGTCCTTCGGTAATCTCGCAGATCGGATCCAGAATCGGCTTTAATGCCAGGTTTGCAAGCACGCCCTTAAGTGCATGTGCCACCTCAAATGCTTCCGCATATTTTTTCTCCGCAATCAGATTCTCCAGTTCACCGTACTTGTCATCCTGAATTGCTTTCGTTACCAGATTTAAGTAAAACGCCTCCATGCCCGCGCATCTTGCAAGCCCTTCCTTCGTATCCGCACCGAGTTCCGTTAACTTTTCAATTGTCATGTCCAATCTCCTTTTCAATCAGTTTTTCGAAATCTTCCGCACACAGAGGTTTGGAAAAATAGTATCCCTGAATGACATCACATCCCAAATCCTTTAAAACCTCATACTGCTCTTTTAATTCCACGCCTTCCGCCACAACGGTAACATTTAAGTATCTGGCAATCTCCATAATGAATTCGACAAGTTTTAATGCACGCTCATCCGAATGAATGTTGCGGACAAATACCATATCGAGTTTCAATACATCAAACGGCAGATTCGTCAGCATGTTCAGCGAGGAATATCCGGTTCCGAAGTCATCCATCTCAATGCGGAATCCCTTCTCTCTCAGTTCCTTTACGACGCTGATGATATTTGCCTGATCATTGGTATACGCGGATTCCGTTACTTCCAGAAGGAAGTTGTGTACATCGATTCCCTCCTCATCGACAATCGCCTGAAACTCTTCGGCAAGGTTTTCGCTTAACATATCCATACGCGATACATTTACGGATACGGGAATGGATATGCCGTATTCCTTCTTCCATTTTGCAACCTGTTTCGCTGCATTTTTCCATACATAACGGTCCACTTTACTGATTAATCCGTTGTCTTCAAAAAGCGGAATAAAGAGACCCGGACTGATCATTCCGAGTTCGGGATGTACCCATCGGATCAGAGCTTCCGCACTTGCAAGCTTCGGTTCTTCCGACCGGATTGCATACTTCGGTTGGAAGAATACCTTAAATTGTTCTTCTTCCAGCGCCCTGTCCAGATCATGAATCAGCTTCTCTTCCCGATTCTCTTTTTTACTGATTTCATCATCGTAATACGCTACATGCTCCGTATAGTTTCCTTTGATGCTGTTGCAGGCAAGATGCGCGTAATCAAGTCTTCTTGCATAATCCGCATTCGCGCTTGCATTCTTATAAATGCCCATGCGGATTCTGGAATCGGAATCCTCCAGAATCTCTTTTAATGAATTGCAAATGGCATCATACAGCCTTTGCGCATGGTCATCGGATTTGATGTAAAGATAAAAATTGTCCGCATCAAAACGCGCCGCGATACCGTAATAGGCCTGTACATATTTCTTAATGCACCGGCCGATGGTCGCTAAGACCTCATCGCCGATTTCAAGCCCGTGTGTTGCGTTGATTACATGGAATCGGTTCACGTTAACCGCAATCATATCCTTTTGATCCTCGGGATAATACTGGTCCACAATCGTTTCGTATTCCAGGAAATATTCGCGGTTGAAAAGATCCGTTACACTGTCATACTGTGTCGCCGTAATGATGTTCCTGTCTTCATACAGTTGAACGATTCTTCCGATTCTGGCCAGGATTACTTCCGGCACGTCATATGGTTTGGGGATAAAATCGGCAACCCCCATGTTTAAGCTCTTTACTTCCGCTTCCCTGTCAGACGTTAGAACGATAACCGGAATGTTCTTTAAGACTTCGTCTTTTTGAAGAATTCCGAAGAATTCGTATCCGTCCATGACAGGCATGCGAAGATCCAGCAAAATGGCGGTCAGCCTTTCTTTCTCGCTTTCTGCGATTTCCAAAGCCTCTTTGCCGTTTGCGGCAAGCAATACTTCGTAATCCTTTGCAAGAATGTTTTCCAGAAGCATTCTGTTAATTTCTTCATCATCAACAATCAGAATCCTTCTTTTCATGTTTAATCTGCTTTTGACAAAATCACTCATGGTTTATCTCCTACTTTTGTAGTACATAAGTTTTCCGGTGTCTCAAATAAAGCATCCGGTCCCCGCCCGTATAAACTTATACAGCTATATTTTATCATATTTTGTCGTCAAAACAACGAAAAAGCCTCGAATCCTTTGATTTTTCAAAGTCATCGAGGCTTACGGTCGGTTCTTTCGCCGCAGTATTTTACCAGATTTTAATTCTGTCTTCGGGAGCCAGATACATCGGATCTCCTTCTTTGATATCGTATGTTTCGTTAAACTTGTCAAACTGTTGCACTACTGCGTTGATTCTAAGGTATCTTAACGGATGCTCATTCGATATATCGTAGCGTTCCGAGGTTACGGTCACCTGCTCTTTCCAAAGTTCGGAATGACAGCGGAAATACCTGTCATAATCAAAATCATCGTATTTTTCCGCAATCTTAAGGGTAATGGTCATTCCGCCGATATCTGCGGCAGCTTCACCCCACACCTTGTTTCCGTCGATTTTTGCATACGGGAACGCATTGATGTTATTAAAGTATGCCGCAATTCTGTCGGCTCTTTCCATAAACGCTTCATAGTCTTCCTTCGGAAGCCAGCCGTAAGGATTCTCATCTGTCACCACCATGTTTCCGTCCTTGTCATACTGAATTCCGAGCGGATCAAAACCATGTGTTAATTCATGTCCGATTACTTCCCCGAGAAGACCGAGTTTTTCTTCTTTGCTCATATCCCTGCGATAGGTTGTATCGCCGATGAATCCGGACATAATAAAGAACTGGTTAAAGCTTCCGTAATAGAACGCATTCTGGACCGTTGACGGAATTTCGGTACGGATATCATATCTCCAGTCCCCCGGAACACGCTTACTTCCGACAAATCCGGAATTATGCTTAATGGTATTCACAACGATTTTAGCATTGGCATCCAGAAAGGATACGTCCCTGTCAACGGAAAGGTACGAAGCATCAATCAGTGTATCCGGCTTAAGAACGGAAAATGTCATGTTGTCAAGTTTCGCCAGTGCCTGCTTCTTTCCCTCTTCGGATAACCATTCTTCGCCCTCCAGAATCTCCCGGTAGGTATCCCTGATTTCATTGCACAGTGCCAGGATGTCTTTCTTGTCTTCCTCATCGACAAAATACGTCATATACGCATTTTCTTCCGCAACGGCAAGAGACTCACGGTTATTTAATACATACGTCTGATAGTCATTATTCATCGCTTCCTTGAACTCTTCGTCGGACTCTTCCCCGCGAAGTATGGTTCCCATCATATCCAGATCCAGATAGGTATATGCCTGAAAAGCCGTATGTGTCAGCGCATAGGATTTTAACCTGGAAAGATTCTCTGTTTTGTAGACTTCATCCAGGTAATCCATATAAAGCGGATAGGTTGCATGAAGAGTCCCTTTTGTTACTCCGTAAGCATTTAACATTTCTTTCAAAGGAAAGTTTTTGCATGCGGATGTAAAATCGTCAAAGGACTGATATCCGTAGAAAACGCTGTCCTCTTCGTTTTCTCCTTCTTCAAGCCATGCGCGGTCCAAAAGTTCATTCTCCAGAGAGTAGGATTCTTCCATAATCTTATCGATTTCATCTTCCTTATAGCCGGCCCCGGCAAGCAATGCTCTGACGGGAAGATCAAAATCCAATCTGGTTTCTTCCACTTCTTCCGCATCGGAAGTATTGTAATCTCTGGGCAGTATGGAGAAGTCATCTTCGCCGAGATCCAGAACCCAGTATTCGGTATTTTTCACATCAAGAGATGTGGTAAGTTTCATAAATCTGCAGAAAGGATCTTTCTCCGGGTCGGATAAATACGCGGTCATATCATCCAGAGACTGAATCTTTTCAATCGTTTCAAAATACTTCTTTACCGGCTCGATTCCGTCCTTGTTTCTTTTCTCCCAGTCGGTTGCGGCATCATAATAATCGCGAAGAATCTGTATGTCCTTGCCCTGATATTTGTCGCGGTCCAGAAACATTTCTTTCTGTCTGTCTTTGATTTCCTCGGTAAACGTAATAATGTCTTTGGTATCTCCGTAAAAACGCAGATGCGATTCAGCCAGCCAGTCATAATTGGATGCCAGATAGAAGTCGGTTTTCTCTCCCTTGTTTCCGACCTGGTTTACAACACCGATTAAACTTGCATCCACCCACTGGGTTCCGTCCACCCAGTTAAGATTTTCGGGATGATTACGGATTTCGTCGATTTTTGCTTTTAATGCTTCATCCGGTTCCTCGTCGAATCCGTCTTTATCATATCTGCAGATTCTTAATGCGGCACCCGATTCTCCATCATATGCGTATACGGCACTTTTTTCGGTTCCGTTTTCGTCCACGGTAACAAAAAGTTCGGATACCTCATCTTCATCAAGATCGGATAACGAGTATTTTACATTCGGGCGATATCCGGAAAGAACGATTCCGGAAAGGAACATGATTTCTTCCGCACAGTATTCGTATCCTTCCACTTTTGAAACGGCAATGCTCTCCGTGAGGATATCATCCGTGGAAACGGACGGATTCTCGGAAGAGCCCTGTTTTTTTGACGATGTACATCCCGCCAGAAGCGAAAGTACAAGAACTGTGCTTAAAGCGAAGCTCATCCATTTTAAGAACTGCTTTTTCATGTCATTCTTCTCCTTAGAATAATGAAAGCCCCGGAATACATAATCCCGAGGCTTACAGGGGATGAGAGAATCGAACTCCCACCAAAGGTTTTGGAGACCCCTATCATACCATTTGACCAATCCCCTACACCGGCGCTTTTTTGCACCGAAAGTGATTATAGCATAGCAAGTTCTTCTATGCAAGGTTTATTTCTCCGACACCCGTATAATTTCTTATATCCTCTGCGGATTGTCCGTAATATCCTCTTTGTCGACACCGCTGACTCTTCTGCGGATTCTGCCGTTCTTAATCTTAATATCCCGAAGTTCGGCGCAAGTAATCACACCGACTTCATTCCAGATATCCGCCTTGATTTCGGCATTTTCCACATATATTTCGGCTTTCTGCTCATATCCGCCGATAGCAAAGGCATGTTTTCCGTTGCATTCCGTGGATAACACGGCATTCTGAACCTTTGCATCGGTTTTGCCGCGCAGTGTTCCCACGCCGGTACAGTTCTCCGCGCGCAGATTGACGGCATAATTGCCGTTATCTCCCGCAAAGACCGCATAATCTCCGTAAAGGCTTCCCACACCGACAACTTCCCCTCCGAGAACGGAGCACTTCATCGCCGTTTTGCTGATTCCGACCTTTACGGACTTGTTTAAGGAACCCACGCCCACCGCCTTGGTGGCCGAGATATCGATTTCAAGCAGGCAGGATTCAATCTTAATATCCTCTTCCCCGTTCATGGAACCGAGACCGATACAGATATCTCCGTTTCCTTCGAGATTATATTTGCCTCTCTGGATAAATGTTCTGCCGCCGAGACCGGATCCGATACAGATTCCTTCTCTTCCCTTTGCCATGACATGCACGTCGCCGTCCTGCTGGAAGTAGATTTCTCCGTGATGCTGATCCATATAATTGCCGATTCCGAAGCTTTCCGAAGCATTCAGTACAATGGAAAGATTTCCGTCTCCCTCAATCGTAAGCCTGCTGTCCTCCGGAACCTGAATTCCGCCGTCAAACAGCATATTTTCGCCTTTTAAAATGAGAGTTGCTTTTGTTTTGGATCCGAGTTCGATGCAGGGACGGTTTTTTACGTTTGCAAAGTAAACATTCTCAAGCGTAATACGTCCCTCGTAGCCCGCCTCGATACGAAGATGAATATCGGTCTTAAGGCCGGGCGTTCCGATAATGGAAAGATCCTTGTATACCGCATTCTCGGCTCCGACCAGAATATCGGTGTTTCCGCCGCGAACCAGGGAGTTTAAGGAAACACGGTTGGTTCTGCCGGCAACATAAAGATGCTTTCTCTGGCCGTCCTGCTGTTCCTGCTTAAAGGTAATGATTTCGTGCCGGATTCGTTCATCGATTTCCGGACGGATTTCTTCGCACGGTCTCGCCGTATAGAATCCCTGAATCAGATCCGCACCGAGAAGAATTACCATCTGCAGTTCTTCTTTGGTCTCGATGCCTTCCGCCAGCGCCAGAATGCCGTTGTCGTGGCAGAATTCGATAATCTCCCTGACAAAATGCTGTTTCTGCGTTTTATTCTGAATCTCGCTAAGAAGCGATCTGTCGATTTTTACATAATCCGGCATGTAACGAAGCAGA
>CADCOL010000109.1 GCA_902803015.1 uncultured Lachnospiraceae bacterium
ACGTAAGGACGATCCGGATACAATACCAGATTCTCAGTCTCATCCCCGGGAATAATACGATCCGTTTTACCAACCGTTTCCGGAATCTTTCCGGTTCCCGGCATCGCCATGGTTACCGGCACGGAATCATCCTCCGGCAGCAGCTCAAGATCTTTTATCACGCCCGTATTTGCTTTCACATGATGTTCCGCATGTGAAGCAGATGCAGGATTATCCTCGTACAGTTCCATCTCCTCAAGCAAATCGGCCTGACCGGTAAACGAACGAACACTCTCCGCAATAAACGAAGTTTCCACGTCTTCCGAAAGACCTATCTCTTCTTTAAGTTCGAAATCTTCCTGTTTCATGTTTTTCCCTTTTCCTTTTTGTGGTTTGTTAATGCTGTTATATACTCTCCAACTAAACTACCGTCGTCATTAAATAAAGCGGCAACGCATATTTATAAATCATTTGCCCCGTCCAGAACAGAATAATCACGATTCCCAGAACATACACTGTCGCGGGAAGCCATTTGGGAACCTTACGAATCTTTTTCAGGCGATCCACCAAAAATCCTGTCCCGTATACCGTGTAAAGCATCAGAGGCGGCATGGATGGAAGCATATATCTTCCCTGCGCCTGATAATCCATGGTAAATGCATAATAAAACAACAGAAATACCGGAATTGCCATACAAACTGCCATATTGGCATGGAAGAAAACAGATTGCCATTTCCGTTCCTTTTTTTTACCGAAACTCCCGACAATTCCACACACCGTTCCGATAAGCCCCACCGCAAAGAAAGCTTTGTAAAATCGATACATAAACCTGCTTCCGGTAATCGACATGGAACCGAATTCTCCAATAAAACTCGTATATACCGCATTCAGCATATTTGTTTCTTTTATCATACCGAACATGGTATATCCGCGGTCCTGATAGGTTTGCATCGTAAGCGGATTTACCTCCGGTGAAGCATACTTCGCTGCCATTTCGGTTCTGGTGGTCAATCCCAATATATCTCCGTCAAAAAGCAAACCGCTTCGAACAAAAAACCATCCCGCTCCGGCTAAAACTATAATACTGATGAATGCAAATCCCTTCAGCATACGTTTGTAATCATACTGTATTCTTTGGTTTTCTTTTTTCCAAAAATACCCGCAAAACAAAACCACAGAACACAGGATGTATCCGTATGCGTTATAGTAGGACAGCGCACAGAGAATCACTCCGATTGCGAGAAGCAGTTCATTCTTCCGGGTAAACCCTGTCCGATAACCGCAAATCAGTGCATACAGTATAATCGCAACCGAAAGCATACAGCAGGAATCCGTATTTATGTATGTATGAATAAAAAGGTTCTGCGGCAAAAATGTAACCGCAAAGCAAAAGAGCCACCTTTTTCCTTCATCCTCGAATACTTTTTTCGAAATGCAATAAACCACAACGGACATGCAAAGTCCGAAAAAAACATTCACCAGTCTTCCGGCATAAAGCAATGCTGCGGGGGAAGAGGTAAACACACTCACAAGCCGCATTGCCGCCCCCTGTAAATAATAGGGTGCCGCATTGTACAAACCATATGAGAATCCATACGAAGGAATTCTGACTTCCTCCTCCAACCCCGTCGGAATACTGCCATGTTCCAGAATATAATTCGGAATCAGAATTCTGGCATGCTCATCCGGCGGATTCGTATGAAAGGGATTATCGGTCAACGGCTGATAAAATGTGATTGTAAGTGCAAATACGAGATACAGAATAACATAAGCCGCAAATATGACTTTTTCCCTATTCTTCCAAATGGCCTTCCACATGTATCTCCGTTTCCTTACAACGCATTAATCATTTTAAACACACGATTCATAATATGTGACGCTATCAGTTTCTTTCCGTCCAGATTCGGTACAATGTCATCTTCCGTAAGATACTGTGATGCGGTTTCTTCGTTAATCTTTACGCCGAAATAATCGTCCACATAGGAGGCGCCGTATGTACCGGATAAAGTCTTCATTCCGAGAATCATATCCGATAATGTTCTTCCCTTTATCTCCGTAACATTTCCGCCGGTCTTGTTTCCGTCCGCATCGGTAACGTAACAGTAGGAAGGAGATACGTAAGCCACCTGCATTTCAGGATAGAGCGTTCCGATTTTTTCGCTTAATCCGTACATAACACCGTTCATGCAGGTAGGAGAATACTCCGATGCTTCATTGGTAACCGGATGCCCTGCCAGATAATCATGCGCATCGTAGCAGATCAGCAGAAAGTCCACGGTTTCCAAATCCAGTTTTTCCAATGTTTCGAGATGCTCTCTGTATACCGGCTTGTCCGATACATCCATATCCTCTATCATCTCTTTTTGCTTGGATAAATCTCCGTTTTTCTTTGACTCAAAGAGCCAGTATAACGAATAGTAGTCCTTATCGTATCCGGATTCTTCCGGACTGCCTTCCCGTTCGGCCATCATCATGGAACCGGGGAAAGTACAGTCGTATATCGTTGCTTTGGTATTTGCCTGTAAAAGTCTGCAAACGCTCGGACCTCCCAGGTTCTTTCCGAATGTATCGTTTCCGAGGACCAGAATGGAGATGACTCCGTCATCCTCCTTGCGATAGAAATCTGCCGGAAAGAACATCACACGGTCGTCCGTTTCAGTTTCCGTATCAAGTGATGTATCAATGTGGAATTCTCCGCTTCCCTCCCAGCTCTTCACCAGGTAAATCAGCAATCCAATCAGCGCAATAATTACAACCGCAAGAATAATGATGAAAATCGGCGGTTTCTTATTTTTTCTTTCCTCTTTCCGATTCTCCTTGCCGCGTATCTTTATCTTTTCTTTATTGGATTCAATCTCTTCATCGGTCATTTCTTCAAATAACAGATCGTCACTATCCATAGATTGTTCCTTTCAATAATCAGTTCTTCAAACACAAATGCTCTATTGTAAACCACATCTTGTGGCCAAAACCCAATAAATCATCTAATTATACCAAATAAGGGCGGATTTATCAATCCTTCGCCTTTGGAAGCGCCACGAAATAGTCTTCATTTCGGTAAACTTCCTCATATCCGTTTTCAGCAAGGAACTGCGCCAGCATTTCCGTCTTTTGGTCCGGGCGCTGTCCTCCCTCTTCGCCTCCGTCTTCCTGCTCTTCATCCAGTATTCCGGCCAGCCTCTTGCTGCCTATGAACATAGGCAGAGAATCCGGCTCATTCTGCAGTTTTTCCAAATCCGCCTTCATTTCCTCATAGGGGAAAGAATCCAGATCAGCCCAGGAATGTGAAAGGGCACACTCTTCCTCACAGTAATAATAAATTCCCGGTATCATTCCGTAACAAATGGTACTTTGATTTTTCAGGTTATTCTCTTTTAGGAATTCATTTAATCCGTATATGCCAAGACCGTTTGCCTTTCCCGTGCAGATTCCGGAAACTACGTCATTTCCCGAAATCGTCACAAAATTCCCTTTTACAAAGGACTCGTCACCGTAAATAAACGAAATACCGAAGAACGTTCCCTGAATCATGGTAACGCCGCAAACCATCAATGCGACGCAGCGCAGCGCAAATGTTCCCCACCAGACGGGAATGATTTCCGATATTTTTTTCTTCTCAAAAATACTGCCTTTCGGATCGTAAACGAGTTCGCCCAAAACATATACCGCCACCAGAAACAGATTGTTGAACGCGGTGTACAATCCGTTATTGCTTCCGATGGGTGTTATAAACGCAAGAAGAATAACTGCCACGCCAAGCAGTCTTCTCCGAAGCGGATAATTCTTTCGGAACATTCCGGCAATTCCCAGAATGATTGCAATCATCAGGAAGAAAGTTCCCCATGCAAAGATGGAACGGTAATCCACATAATTAAAATTGAACACATTCCATTTATAATAAAGCCTTACCATAACGCCGAAACACATTCCCGCCAAAACGGCAATCAGCGCTTTTGACCAGATTTGGTGCAGAAGAATCATCGGAATCGCGGCAATCAGTCCCAGAATGACAAACGGAGCAAAATACCTGAAATAATCAAGATAATCCCCGAAAATCTTTACCAGCATGCTCTTCGGTGTATAAGAAGTCGCTTCTTTTGTCATCCCGAACAGGGATTGAATCATGCCTGTAAATGAGCCCCTGCCAAACGCAATTTCAACAATAAGGATTCCCAGAATCAGAACCGCCACATAACTTACAAA
>CADCOL010000110.1 GCA_902803015.1 uncultured Lachnospiraceae bacterium
CGCATATCTTCCGTTATCCTTTACGGGAAGAATACTGGACGTAATCGGCTTGGGACTTCTTCTTCCCTCTTCCGAGGAGTCGAATCCGACCACCGCAATATCCTCCGGCACATGAATGCCGCGTTTTTCAAACGCATTGCATAGTCCGATTGCCATACAGTCGTTTGCGCAGGCAACCGCTTCCGGAAGTCCCAGTTTGGAGTTCATCAGTTCCTCGGCACAAAGTTCTCCGGAATCATACCAGAAGTCACCGTATATCACCCATTCGTCCTGCACTTTGAGACCGTGATCTTCCATTGCCTTGCGGTATGCGCTGAGTCTTTCAATGGAGTGTTTGTGCCATTTCTTACCGGTAAGGAACGCAATCCTGTGAAAATCGTGATGCTCAATCAGATGTGATACAACTACATATGTAGGCTGATAGCCGTCCGTAATCACGCTCGGGAAATATTCGCTCTCCAAGTCGATTACAAGGACCTCTCCCGTGTATTCGTCCTTCAGCTTCTGTTCTATTTTCTGCGCAATATTGGGAGTCTGAATGGAATCCTTCAGAATCAGAATACCGTCGAACTCTTTCCAGTTCGGCAAATTGAAAATATTGGATTCGGCTTCTTCACGTTCCACGGAATCCTGATATTTACGAAACATCGAAAAAATACAGACATCAAGATCATACTCAAATGCAGATTCCAGGAATCCGGAAATGAATCTGCTTTGTGTCTCTTCGTCGGCCTGTCCGACCAGAATTGCAACCCTCTTACGAAGCGCCATACCCTTACACCTCATCCAATACTTTAATTGCATCGGTTACCGAAGCAACATAATAAATCTTAATCCCCTTGATTTCCTGCAATGCGTCCTTCCCCGTTTCCGGAACGATGCAGGTGGTAAATCCGAGCTTTTTGCACTCTTTTACTCTGCCTTCTATCTGGGAAACGCTTCTTACCTCTCCGGAAAGCCCCACCTCTCCGAATGCCGCAAGAGACGGCGGAAGCGGTTTGTTACGAAACGACGAAACCACCGATAACACAATTCCCAAATCGATTGCCGGCTCCGTTACCTTCATGCCGCCCGCGATATTCAGATATGCATCGCAGTCGTTTAAGGTAAGTCCGACTCTTTTTTCCAAAACTGCCATTAACAGATTTAACCGGTTCGTATCCGTTCCCTGCGCCTGACGACGCGGAATTCCGAAATTGGTCCGGCTGACAAGCGCCTGAATCTCCACAAGAATCGGTCTGGTCCCTTCCATCGAGCAGGTGACCACGCAGCCGCTTGCATCCTTCGGACGACCTTCGAGCATGAATTCCGAAGGATTTTCAACCTCCGTCAGTCCGCTTGCGCGCATTTCAAAAACACCGATTTCGTTGGTTGAACCGAAACGGTTCTTTACTCCTCTTAAAATACGATATGCCCCGTGCCGGTCACCTTCAAAGTAAAGCACCGTATCCACCATGTGTTCAAGCACTCTCGGGCCCGCTACGGTGCCCTCCTTTGTAACATGACCCACAATCAGGATGGAAACGTTTAAGCCCTTTGCAAGGCGCATAAAGACGCCTGTGGACTCCTTTACCTGCGACACACTGCCGGGTGCGGAGGTAACTTCCTCTAAAAACATGGTCTGAATCGAGTCAATCACCACGATTTCCGGTTTCTTTCTCCGAATCACTTCCTCGATAACCGTTAATGATGTTTCACACATCAGTTCCACTTTATCGTTGAATTCACCGAGCCGTAAGGCACGGATTTTAATCTGCTTTAAACTTTCCTCGCCGGAAATATAAAGGATGCTGTGTCCTTTCTGTCCCATCAGTCTGCAGATTTGCAAAAGCAAAGTCGATTTACCGATTCCGGGGTCACCGCCGACTAAGGTTAAGCTTCCCGGTACAATTCCGCCGCCGAGTACGCGGTCGAATTCCTGCATCCCGGTCGGAACATAATCGTCCTTTTCCAGTGTGATTTCATCGATTTTTGCAATGACCGTTTCGCCCTGAAGCGCTTCTTTTACGGTCTTTGCAACGGATGCGGAAGCATTGATCCGCTCCTCCGTCATTGTATTCCACGCTTTGCAGGCCGGACACTGCCCCACCCACTTCGGTGATTCAAACCCGCATTCATTGCAGAAGAACACGGTTTTAATTTTCCCTTTTGCTGTTGCCATACAAACTTTTACTGCTCCAATTTCTGTATCTGCCGTCCGGGGCGGCTGTCTTTCGACAAAAATGCGGGAGAATCTCTCCCGCATTCTTCGTGACTTTGCTTCCTAAACTATCTCCGGATTAATACTTCCACTTCACCGGCATCTGCCAGTTCCACGCTGATATTAATCTTTCCGCTGGGGTTGCTCTTTAAAACACCCATGCTCTTTCCACCTACGAATACGGAATATTCGGTATCTTCTTCCATTCCGATGGTAAGTTGTGCGTCCTGGTTGCTCTCAACCATAAAGGAAACGCCTTTGTCGTCTTCTATGAAATTGTTAACGCTGGTTCCCGGAACGGATTCATATAAAAACAGTCCGTTGCGCTCCAGCTTGGTCATGGTGGAGAAGGTTTTTACCTTGTAAAGATCACCGCCATGCTTGAAATCTTCCACTTTTGCTTTCGCATCCAAAGTGTAATTTCCAAAACTTAAGGTCCCGTTTGCTTCCTCTCGGATAAGCTCAGTAACAACTGCCATAATGACGTTACCCCTTTCGTTATGTTGCCTCTACTCTTTAAGTATACCTGCCTGTTTCGTCTTTGTAAAGGTAACTTTTCCGTTTTTTAACCCTGCTTTTACACTGTCTCCGGAGCCAATATTTCCGAGTAAAATCTCCTGTGCAAGTGCATCCTCTATCACGTTCTGTACGGCCCTCTTCAAAGGTCTGGCTCCCATCTTCGCATCGGAGTATTTTTCGGTAATGTGATCGCGTAACGACGGTGTCACGGACAGGGTAATATCCATGTTCTCCTTGCACCGTTTTTCGAGATTGGAGCAAAGCAATGAGGTAATCTGCTTCATCTGCTCTTTGTTGATCTGGTGAAATACGATAATCTCATCGATTCGGTTGATAAACTCCGGCTTGAAGATTCGTTTCACCTCTT
This sequence comes from uncultured Lachnospiraceae bacterium, assembly GCA_902803015.1. Lineage (GTDB taxonomy): Bacteria > Bacillota > Clostridia > Lachnospirales > Lachnospiraceae > UBA3766. The sequence continues at coordinate 3,087 of CADCOL010000110.1, forward strand.
CCATTACGCCCGCTTTCATTCGTTCATGGTCTTTGGCTTCGCTCTTTTCCGCCGCAAATCCAAGATTCTTCGGGTCGATGATTCTCTGTGCGCCCGCATTGGAGGTCATAATCAGAATCGTATTCTTAAAGCTTACGGTACGTCCCTTGGCATCCGTTATTCTTCCGTCATCGAGTACCTGCAAAAGAATGTTAAATACATCCGGATGTGCCTTCTCAATCTCGTCAAATAAAACCACAGAATACGGCTGTTTGCGGATTCGCTCGCTTAACTGTCCGCCGTCTTCGAATCCGACATATCCCGGAGGAGAACCAATCATCTTCGATACCGAGTGCGATTCCATGTATTCCGACATGTCTACGCGGATAAGTGACGATTCGGAACCGAACATCGCTTCCGCCAAAGCCTTGCTAAGCTCCGTTTTTCCGACACCGGTAGGTCCCAGGAAAAGGAATGACCCAATCGGTCGATTCGGGTCCGCAAGTCCCACACGGCCGCGCCGGATGGATTTTGCAACCGCCGTGACCGCTTCTTCCTGTCCGATAACACGTTTATGAAGCGTCTTCTCCAGTTTGAGCAGTCTCTCGGACTCTTTCTCCGCAAGTTTGTTTACGGGAATCTTCGTCCATAAGGAAACCACGCGTTCCACATCCGCCACGGTCAGTGAAACTTTATTCTCATCCTGTTTCTTTTTGTGATTCTTAAGCTTTTTGTTCAGTTTGTCGTAGATGGCATCCTGACGCTTCTTTGCTTCGCCCGCGGCCGTAAAATCGCCGTTCTCGATTGCCTCTTCCATCAGCCGGTCGCACTCTGCGATTTGCTCTTTTAAGGAATCGCAGTCTTTCGGCGCTTTCATGTTTCGAAGCTTCACGTAACTTGCCGCTTCATCGATAACGTCAATCGCCTTGTCGGGAAGGTTACGGTCATTGATGTAACGGTTCGACAGCTTCACGGCACTTTCGAGTGCCTCCTCGGGAATTACCAGATTATGGTGTTCCTCATACTTCGAAACAATACCCTTCATGATTTCAAGCGTCTGTTCCACGGTCGGTTCTTCCACGATAATCGGCTGGAAACGGCGTTCCAGGGCCGCATCCTTTTCCACATACTTACGATACTCGGAAATGGTGGTTGCACCGATTAACTGTACTTCACCGCGTGCCAGGGAAGGCTTTAAAATGCTGGATGCATCAATGCTTCCTTCGGAGCCTCCGGCACCGATTAACGTATGGATTTCGTCCATGAAAAGAATGACATTTCCGTCCGCAATGACTTCCGCAATCACGTTCTTCAAACGCTCTTCAAACTCTCCGCGGTACTTGCTGCCCGCAACCATTGCGGACATGTCGAGGGAGAGGATTTTTTTCTTGGATAAAAGTGCCGGCACCTCGCCTCTTACGATTCGCATGGCAAGGCCTTCCACGATTGCCGTTTTGCCCACACCGGGCTCTCCGATCAGGCAGGGGTTATTCTTACGCTTTCTTAAAACAATCTGCTCCAATCGCTCGATTTCGGCTTCCCTGCCGATGACGGGGTCCAGTTTGTTATCTCTCGCGAGTGCGGTTAAATCCCTGCTGTATTTACGAAGCGTATTGCCTAAATTTCCTTCGTCATCGCGTTCAAAGAACTGCTGCAGTTTCGGCAGAAGTTTGTCTCTTAAATCATCCGGATCTTCGCACATGGAACCCAAAAGCACCATACGAAGTTTGGAAAAATCCACTTTCAGAAGTTCCATGACCTTATTGGCCATTACTTCGGGATCCTCCATCAGGACGATTAAAAGGTGCTCGGTTCCGATTTTCGGCTCGCCGAGAATTCCCGCAAGCTCCGCAGCGGAACGGAATACATATTCCATAAGCGGAGTATAGGAAACTTTCCCTTTTTTTCGTTCCACAATGTCCCCGGGACCTGCCGTTTTAATCACGGAATCAATGGCTTCCGGAGTGACACCGACATGACGAAGCGCCTTGCCGGCGATGGACATTTCCACGCTTGCAAGACCGTAAAGAAGATGTTCGGTTCCGACATGCTCCACATGCTGACTTTTGGCATATTCCACACCCTTTTCGATGGCTGCGGTTGCCTGCTTGTTATAATCCATGTATTTTTATCCTCGTTTCTAGTTATACTCTTCGTAAATCTCGTCAATCAGGGCATGAATCTCTTCCCTGGAGATATTCATACAGGCCGCTCTCGCAAGCAGAATCCGCAGATTCTCCTTGGTTTCTGCCAGGGCACGCAGTTTATCCGTATTGACGGCAATAATCACGCCTCGTCTGCGGTCCACTTTCACAAAGCCTTCCTGCTTTAATACCGTATATGCCTTGTTTACCGTATGCATATTAATTCCGACTTCTTCCGCCAGTTGTCTGACCGAAGGAAGGCAGTCGCCTTCGTGTACCGTCTCCTTGGCGATTCCGATGATAATCTGGTTACAAAGCTGTGTATAAAGCGCTTCGTCGGAATGAAAATCGATGTTGAAAATAAGGTCCATACCATCACCTCACTGACTGCAAGAAAAAAGCTCTCTGTTATACTCATGTTATAACAGAGAGCTCACATTGTCAATTTGTGATTCGTACTTTTTTACAGATCGATAAAGCTGATATCGCCGGTGTCGTTGCCGACTTCATCTTCATCTTCGTACTCATCTTCGTCTTCGTACTCGTCCTCGTCGTCGTACTCATCCTCATCGTCTTCATCGTCGTCTTCCTCTTTTACGGTGAAGTAATCAAGGATTTTATCCTTAAAGGACTTCTTCTCTTTCTTTGCTTTCTTGGGACGATCGTACTCTTCTTCCTCATCCTCTTCGTAATACTCGTCGTCCTCTTCCTCGTCGAGATCTTCCTCTTCCTCTTCGGGTTCGGGAACGGGAGCTGCCTTCGGCATGATTACCTTTTTGGTTCTCGCGGGTTTTACATCATAGTCGTCCTCGTCGAGTTCTTCGTAATCGTCGCCGTCATCCTCATCGTCTTCATCGTCGTAATCGAAATCGTATCCGTCTTCATCATCGCCATCGCGACGGGAGAAGGACTTGATTGCGAAAAGAATCGTGGTTGCGATGAATACTACCAGAAGGATTCCGAGAATGATTGCTACGATCTTCCAGGGGAATCCGCCGCTCTTCTTTGCGGTTTCGTCTGCGAACAGTCCTGCGTAGGAAACGAAGGAATTGTTCTTGTAATCATATACATACCACTGTGCATCACTGTTTCCGGATACACCGTAAACAATGTAATAATCACCTTTTGCCCAGGCGGAATAAATCTGCTCGCCCATCTTGACATCCACTTTCTCATATCCTGCAGGGATGCTGGAAGGCTCGCCAACGGGCTCTAAGAACTGAAGTGTTGCGGTGGAACCGTTGTCTGCGGGAGTCTCTTCGGTAGGCGTTTCTTCACTCGGAGTCTCTTCGCTCGGAGTTTCGGGATCCGGATTATCACCCGGCTTGTTTCCTTCAATATCTGTTTCCGCAGGCTTCTCGTTGCTTGCGGGTTTGGTAAAGGTTACAAGGTCGGAACGGATGAAACCGGTCATGCTTGTTCCGTTGGAAGTAAACTTAATCTGATACCACTTGTATCCGTCCGCTGCCTTTGTCTCACCGGTAATGGTAAGTTCGGATTTACCCTTTGCGGTTGCCACGATACTGGAACTGGTGCTTGCATCCTTACGAATGTTTACGGTTCCGTCGCCCGCAATGTATGCGGTCTTGTTGTCAACCGGAGTTACCTGAGTGGATGGGGTCTCTTCTTTCTTCTCTTCCTGTTTCTGTTCGGTAGCACCCTTCTTTACGTAATCGGAACGAACGTATCCGGTCGTACCGCCGGAGGTTTTGATTTTATACCAGGTGTTTCCGTCGGAACCCTTGGTTTCTTCGATAATCGTTACTTTTTCATTTGCGGTAACCTTGGTAAGAACCGCAGATGTTGTATTGGCTTCTGCTCTGACATTTACGCGGTCACCCGTTACGGTACCTTCCGTATCCGCAAGTGCGGTGATTGTGAATACAAACATCGCAAGAGTAATTCCCGCGAATCCCACAATTGCCTTGCCGGCAAAGGATTTCAGCATTTTCTTAATCGTATTCTTCATGACTTCTTCATGCTCCTTCCTAATAAATCCGTAATCCCTTTTACACTTCGTCAATGGCTTTTCCGATGTCATGACGCATATACTTATTTTCGAAGCTTACCCACTCGGTTGCCTGATATGCCTTGCTGCGGGCTTCGTGCAAATCCCTGCCCTTTGCCGTGATACCAAGCACTCTTCCGCCGTTTGTAACGATTCCCCGGTCCGTTAACCTGCTGCCGGCGTGGAAGCAGAAATAATCGTCCTTGCCTTCGAAGGCTTCCAGGCCTTCGATTAAGAATCCCTTCTCATAGGAAACCGGATATCCGTCGGAAGCAAGTACCACGCAAACCGCGGCATTGTCTTCAAACTCCAGATTGATCTGATCCAGTGTTCCGTCGATGCAGGCATCGAATACATCCAGGATATCGTTCTTCATTCTCGGGAGAACCACCTGCGCTTCGGGATCTCCGAAACGTGCATTGTATTCGAGTACTTTCGGGCCGTCCTTGGTAAGCATCAGTCCGAAGAAAATCACGCCCTTGAAAGGTCTTCCCTCCGCTGCCATCGCGTCCACGGTCTTCTGATAAATCGTGGCTTTGCAGATTTCGTCAATTTCCTTCGTATAGAAGGGAGACGGAGAAAAGGTTCCCATACCGCCGGTATTTAAGCCCTCATCGTGATCCTTCGCACGCTTGTGATCCTGCGCGGAAGTCATAATCCGGATGGTCCTGCCGTCGCAGAAGCTTAATACCGATACTTCGCGGCCTGTCATGAATTCTTCCACCACCATACGGTTTCCGGAATCACCGAACTTCTTGTCTTCCATGATTTCCTTTACGCCCGCAACGGCTTCGTCATGATCTTTGCAAATCAGAACGCCCTTGCCGAGTGCAAGTCCGTCCGCCTTTAAGACAATCGGGTAATCACAGTTTTCAAGATACTCCAGTGCTTTTTTCGGATCATCGAAATTCTCGTATGCTGCGGTGGGAATTCCGTATTTTTTCATTAAATCTTTGGAAAAAGCCTTGCTGCCCTCAAGGATTGCGGCATTCTTCTTCGGTCCGAATGCGCGGATGCCTTTGTCATTAAGCACATCCACAAGACCTGCTGCAAGAGGGTCGTCCGGAGCTACCACAACCAAATCAATGGCATTCTCCGAAGCAAAGGCTGCAATCTTTTCGAATTCCATAACCCCGATGGGCACACATTCCGCGATCTGTGCGATGCCGGCATTTCCGGGCGCACAGTAAAGCTTTGTAAGCCTCGGGCTCTTACGAATGGAAGTGCAGATGGCATGTTCTCTGCCTCCGCTTCCTACAACCAGAACCTTCATGTTCTTCTCCTTATTCACTTGTTTTGTAAGTCTTAGGTTAACTTAAGAGCGCTTTGCTCTTCTCATCGGCAATCATGCGAATTGCCTTCGGCAGAATCACCCACTCGGCCTCTTCCATAACACGAAGCTGTAAATCTTTCGGGGTGTCACCGTCATGTACTTCCACGGCCTTTTGTGCAATGATGGGGCCGGTGTCGGTACCTTCGTCCACATAGTGCACGGTGGCGCCGGTGATTTTTACCCCGCGCTCCAGTGCGGCTTCATGAACCTTCAGTCCGTAATAACCCGTTCCACAGAACGAAGGAATCAATGACGGATGAATATTGATAATTCTTCCGCGATATGCCTTGATTACGATTTCGGGAATGACAACCAGGAATCCCGCAAGCACGATTAAATCGGGCTTTGCTTCGTCCATTGCCGCAAGCAGTGCCTCATGGAACGCATCCCTTGTTTCAAACGTCTTCGGCGATACGCATACCGCATCGATTCCGGCGTTCTTTGCGCGCTCCAGTGCATAGGCATTCGGGTTGTTGGAAATCACACGAACGATTTCGGTATCGCCCAGTTCCCCCTTTGCCTTGGCATCGATTATGGCTTGCAAATTCGTGCCTCCTCCGGAGACACAGATCAGTACTCTCAGCATATAATTGCTTCCTTTTCACCCTGCTTGGTTTCACCGATTACATAAGCGGCTTCGCCTGCACTCTTCAATGCTTCCATGGTTGCGTCCACATCCTTCGGATCTACCGCAAGAACCATACCGATACCCATGTTGTAAGTGTTGTACATCATCTGATCGGTAATGTTTCCGGTCTTCTGAAGCAGATCAAAAATCGCAGGAACCTTATAGGACTTGCTGTCCACCATTGCACAGATTCCGTCGGGCAGCATACGGGGAATGTTCTCGTAGAAGCCACCGCCTGTGATGTGGCTGCATCCCTTAATGGTAACGCCCGCATCCTTGACGCTCTTTAAAGCCTTTACATAGATTCTGGTGGGCGTAATGAGTGCCTCTCCGAGGGTCATGCCAAGGGAGTCCACGTAACGGTAAAGGTTCTCTTTGTTTACGTTGAACACCTTGCGTACCAGTGAGAATCCGTTGGAATGAATACCGGAAGATGCGATACCGATTAATGTATCGCCTGCCTTGATGTTTGCGCCGGTGATTAAGTCTTTCTCATCTACCACACCAACCGCAAAACCTGCAAGGTCGTACTCTTCTTCGGGCATCAGTCCCGGATGCTCAGCAGTCTCACCGCCGATTAACGCACAGCCGGCCTGAATACATCCTTCGGAAACGCCTTTTACGATTGAGGCGATTTTCTCGGGATAATTCTTTCCGCATGCGATATAGTCAAGGAAAAATAACGGTTCCCCGCCTGCACATGCGATGTCGTTTACACACATTGCAACGCAGTCGATTCCGACCGTATCATGCTTGTCCATTAAGAAGGCAAGCTTAATCTTAGTGCCGACGCCGTCGGTTCCGGAAACCAGCGTGGGCTTCTCCATCTTCTTAATGGCGTCCATGGAAAATGCACCGGAGAATCCTCCGATTCCGCCCAATACTTCGGGGCGCATCGTCTGTTTTACATACTGCTTCATCAGTTCGACGGACTTGTATCCGGCTTCGATATCCACACCTGCGGACTTGTAATCCATGTTGTTTCCTCCTGGGGTTTGTCGGCTTCTGCCGTATTTATCACTTTGTTTCTTACTTACTTTTCCATGTAAGCCCTGTAGCCTACTTCCTGAAGTCTTGCATCCTTCTTCTCGACCGCTTCTTTTAAGGATGCTGCATAATCCTTTACTTTACCGAGAAGCTCGGGATCGGATGTCGCAAGAATCTTTGCCGCAAGAATACCTGCGTTTGCACCGCCGTTAATCGCAACGGTCGCAACGGGAATTCCCGAAGGCATCTGAACGATGGAATAAAGGGAATCCTTGCCACCGAGGGATGTTGTATGCATCGGAATTCCGATTACGGGCATGGGAAAAATCGCCGCACACATACCCGGCAGATGCGCTGCCATGCCGGCACCTGCAATAATAACCTTAAATCCCTTACTTTCCGCACTCTTCGCATATTCAAAGAACACATCGGGCTCTCTGTGCGCGGAAATAATGGTCATCTCGTAGGAGATTCCAAATTTATCCAGCATTTCTGCGGCTTTCGCCATAACGGGCATATCCGAATCGGAGCCCATAACAATTCCAACCTGAGCCATTTCAAACCTCTTTCCAATATTCCAAAACGGAATCCAAAACACAAAATATAGTGGTCAGTACCTACTCTTCCAAACTAACCCTTGATATTGTACTATTTTTAGACATCATCGTCAAGGAAGTCTGTAAAAAATTTGTAACAATTTAAGAGGGCTTTTTGCCCGATTTTAAGTTCAAAATTACTATTGCGGACAGAATCAGAAGGATTCCGAGACCGGAAAGCAG
>CADCOL010000111.1 GCA_902803015.1 uncultured Lachnospiraceae bacterium
TTGGCGGAAATAAGGATAAATCCCTTTTTCCTGCATTTTCTGCGGAAGGTCATACTTGGCCAGGCGCGCGTGTAAAAGTCCCATATTTATAATAGGTTTTAGTCTGTTTTATCGTACAAAAATACTAATTTTTTTCTTATCTGCATATTTGTGGGGATTTTTTCGTACCTTTGGAAGTTATTTTATATGTAATTATGGAAGAACGCAAACTCAACTTTCTGGAAGAAATCATAGAAAAGGACCTGGCAGAAGGCAAGGTGGACGGCATTATCACCCGTTTTCCGCCGGAACCCAACGGTTACCTGCATCTGGGGCACGCAAAAAGTATTTGTCTGAATTTCGGTCTTGCGCAGAAGTACGGCGGCAAATTCAACATGCGTTTTGACGACACGAACCCCACCAAGGAAAAGGTGGAATTCGTCAATTCTCAGCTTGAGGATATCAAATGGCTCGGCGCGGACTGGGAGGACAGACTCTTCTTCGCTTCCGATTATTTTCCGCAGATGTATGAAGCAGCAATCAAGCTGATCAAAAAGGGCAAAGCCTATGTTTCCGATCTGACCGCGGATGAAATCCGTGAATACCGCGGCACCTTAACGGAGCCCGGCAAGGAAGATCCCTATGCCGGCAGAAGCATTGAGGAAAACCTCGCACTCTTTGAAGAAATGAAGTCCGGTGTGATCGAAGACGGCGCAAGAGTTCTTCGTGCCCGCATTGACATGGCTTCTCCGAATATGAACATGCGTGACCCGGTCATCTACCGTGTGGCTCACATGACACATCACAGAACCGGCGACACCTGGTGCATCTATCCGATGTATGACTTCGCACATCCGATTGAGGACGCCATCGAAGGCATCACGCACTCCATCTGTACATTGGAATTTGAAGATCACAGACCTCTCTACGACTGGGTTGTAAGGGAACTTGAATATCCTCATCCTCCCAGACAGATTGAGTTTGCGAAATTATACTTAAACAATGTCGTAACCGGTAAACGTTACATCAAGAAGCTCGTGGAAGACGGTATTGCAGACGGTTGGGACGATCCGAGACTCGTCTCCGTTTCCGCTCTTCGCCGCCGCGGCTACACGCCCGAGGCAATTAAAATGTTCGTGGAGCTTTGCGGTGTATCGAAGGCACAGTCCGTTGCGGACATGGGAATGCTTGAGTACTGCATCCGTGAGGATTTAAAATTAAAGCGCCCCCGTATGATGGCCATCCTCGACCCGGTTAAGCTTGTCATCGACAATTATCCCGAAGGACAGACCGAAATGTTAACGGCTGCCAACAATCTGGAAAACGAAGCTTTGGGTGAGCGTGAAATCCCGTTCGGCCGTGAACTCTGGATTGAACGCGAAGACTTCATGGAAGAGCCGATTAAGAAATATTTCCGCCTCTTCCCGGGAAACGAAGTACGTTTAATGAATGCATATTTCGTAACCTGCACCGGCTGTGAGAAAGATGAAGACGGCAATGTAACGGTTGTACACTGCACCTACGATCCCGAAACCAAGTCCGGTTCCGGATTCAACGCAAGAAAGGTGAAAGGTACGATTCACTGGGTATACGCACCCACTGCAAAGCAGGTGGAAGTCAGACTCTTTGAGAACATCATCGATGAGGAAAAAGGTGTATACGATAAGGAAACCGGTGAAATCAACTTAAATCCGAATTCCAAAAAGATTATTCAGGCTTATGTTGAACCCGCTCTTGCCGAAGCAAAGGCATACGAAAGCTTCCAGTTCGTTCGTAACGGCTTCTTCTGTGTGGACTACAAGGACTCCAAAGAAGGTGCTCCGGTATTCAACCGCATCGTAAGCTTAAAGAGCTCTTTCGTGTTGCCGAAGAACTGATTCTTTCGCAGGATTTAACAAACAGTAAAACACACATAAAAAGACCGCCGAACGTGATATGTACCCTCTTTACTGGACAAACCAGTAAGGAGGGTATTTTTATGCGCTATAGTTATGAGTTCAAAAGAAAATGTGTAGAGTTTTATAGAACGGGTATTTATCCATCAACTCCAGAGGGAGTATCAGAAACATGCTTTCGAAGTAAAGTTCGACAATGGAAACGATTAGAGGACATGCTGGGACCGGACGCGTTAAAACACAATAACTTTATGAAAAAATGGTCACCCGAAGAAAAACTTGAACTAATTATGCAAGTAAATGCTGGAAAAGCCATTCAAGCTGTAGCGATTGAAAATGGTATTAGTGATGGCTTGTTACATCAATGGATTCGCAAATATAAGATTTACGGTTACAATGGTCTTATACCAAAACAGAAAGGTCGTAAGTCAAAGAACCCAGATATGAAAAAAGTAGGAGCAAAAAAACCACCAAAGCCTAACGAATCTGAATACGAAGAATTAATTCGATTAAGAACTGAAAATGAATACATGAAGGCAGAAATCGAAGTATTAAAAAAAGAGATCGCCTTGAGAGAAGAAAAGGAAGCTGCGCGACTCAAGGCGAAAAAGCAGCAATCATCAAAGAACTCAGAGAAAA
>CADCOL010000112.1 GCA_902803015.1 uncultured Lachnospiraceae bacterium
GGCGTGGAGACGGATAAAAAGAAGGATCGGGATAAGATTCTTCGGGCTGTGGCAGCAGTCAGACAGATACAGGAAGGAAACGGCCCGGAAGGACGGACCGGGAAAGGAATAAAAATGAGCAGAGGACGATTTGGGATTCACGGCGGACAATACATTCCGGAAACTTTGATGAATGCCGTGATTGAACTGGAAGAGGCATATAACCGCTTCAAGGACGATCCGGAATTTAACCGTGAGCTTTCGGAACTTTTTAACGAATATGCCGGAAGACCTTCAAGATTATATTACGCAAAGAAAATGACCGAGGATCTTGGCGGTGCGAAGATTTATTTGAAGCGTGAGGATTTAAATCATACCGGCGCGCACAAGATTAACAACGTGCTCGGACAGGCTTTGCTTGCAAAGAAAATGGGCAAGACCAGACTGATTGCGGAAACCGGAGCCGGTCAGCACGGTGTGGCAACGGCCACGGCAGCAGCACTCATGAACATGGAATGCGTTGTATTCATGGGTGAGGAAGATACAAAGCGTCAGGCTCTGAATGTATATCGTATGCGTCTTCTCGGCGCGGAAGTGATTCCGGTAAAAACCGGAACCGCGACACTAAAAGACGCGGTATCCGAAGCCATGCGCGAGTGGACGAATCGTATCGACGATACGCATTACTGCTTAGGTTCCGTAATGGGACCGCATCCGTTCCCGACAATTGTAAGGGATTTTCAGGCAGTCATTTCCAAAGAAATCAAAGAACAGATTCTTGAGAAAGAGGGCAGACTTCCCGATGCGGTCATCGCCTGCGTAGGCGGCGGCTCCAATGCCATCGGAAGTTTCTATCATTTTATCCCCGATGAGGGTGTGCGCTTAATCGGCTGCGAGGCAGCGGGACGCGGCGTGGATACTTATGAAACCGCGGCAACGATTGCAACGGGACGGCTTGGTATTTTCCACGGTATGAAGTCATATTTCTGCCAGGACGAGGACGGACAGATTGCGCCGGTGTATTCGATTTCTGCAGGCCTTGATTATCCGGGAGTCGGACCGGAGCATGCATATCTTCATGACATCGGCCGCGCGGAATATGTTCCGGTAACCGATGAGGAAGCAGTGGAAGCATTCGAATACCTTGCAAAGACGGAGGGAATCATTCCCGCCATCGAATCCGCACACGCGGTTGCGCATGCAAGAAAAATCGCACCGACGATGTCGAAAGATCAGATTATCGTGATTACCGTCTCCGGAAGAGGTGACAAGGACTGTGCGGCTATCGCACGATACAGAGGGGAGGATATCCATGAGTAGAATAGCGAAAGCGTTTGAGAACGGAAAAGCATTTATTCCTTTTATTACCTGCGGAGATCCGGACCTTGCGACAACGGAGAAAGTGGTTCGTGCCGCCGTTGCAAACGGAGCGGATTTAATCGAGCTCGGAATTCCTTTTTCGGATCCGACCGCGGAAGGTCCGGTCATTCAGGGCGCGAATTTAAGAGCCTTACAGGGCGGAATCAAGACGGATCATATTTTTGCATTTGTAAAGAAACTTCGCGAGGATATTGAAATTCCGCTGGTGTTCATGACTTACGCGAATGTGGTCTATTCCTACGGTTCGGAGAAGTTCCTGACGAACTGTAAAGAAGCAGGAATCGACGGACTGATTCTGCCGGATGTGCCGTTTGAAGAAAAGGGCGAGTTTTCGGAGATTTGCCGTAAATACGGCGTGGATTTGATTTCCTTAATCGCGCCGACATCCGCGGACCGGATTTCCATGATTGCAAAAGAGGCGGAGGGATTTATCTATATCGTATCCAGCCTCGGCGTGACCGGCACCAGAAGCGAGATTACAACGGATCTTGCGTCCATCGTAAAAGTGGTCCGTGAGAATACAAAGGTTCCCTGTGCCATCGGTTTCGGTATTTCCACACCGGAGCAGGCAAAGAAAATGGCCGGATATTCCGACGGCGCAATTGTCGGTTCGGCAATCATCAAGATTATCGCACAGTACGGAAGCGATGCAGCGGAACATGTCGGAGAATATGTAGGACAAATGAAGCAGGCCGTTTCGGAGGCATAAATTCCCTTAATATGTGATTGAAACCATGAATGCATGATTTGGCACCCCGTCACAGGCGGGGTGTTTTTATAATCTAATTACCTATTGACATAGTAGGTAAAAGGATATAAAATGAAACCACCGCAGAAAAGAAGGGAGAAATCACATGATTTATGCAGATAATGCTGCTACGACACGAATGTCCGATGCGGCAATTGAGGCGATGACAGCCTGTATGAAGGAGACTTACGGCAATCCTTCCAGCCTTTACGGGATTGGTCAGAAGGCGAAAGAAGCTCTGGAAGGTGCCAGGGATGAAGTGGTAAAAGCAATCGGAGCGGAAGACTATCGCGAGATTATTTTTACTTCCGGCGGAAGTGAGGCGGATAACCAGGCAATCCGTTCCGCTGCGGAATTCGGAAAACAGGCCGGAAAGATGCATATTATTTCTACGGCATTCGAGCATCATGCCGTATTGCATACCTTAAAGAAACTGGAAAAAGAAGGCTTCGAAGTAACTCTTCTTGATGTTCACGAAAACGGATTAATCCGTCCCGAAGAAGTGGAAAGCGCGATTCGTCCGGACACCTGCCTTGTGACGATTATGTATGCCAATAACGAAATCGGAACGATTCAGCCAATCCGTGAAATCGGTGCAATCTGCAGAGCAAAGAATGTTCTTTTCCATACCGATGCGGTACAGGCAATCGGCCATATTAATGTGAATGTGAAGGAAGACAATATCGATATGTTGTCCGCATCCGCACATAAATTCCACGGACCGAAGGGTACAGGATTTTTGTATGTAAAAAAAGGAATCAAAATCACCAACCTGATTGAAGGCGGTGCACAGGAGCGCGGAAAACGTGCCGGAACCGAGAATGTTCCGGGAATTGTTGCAACGGGAGTAGCATTAAAAGAAGCAATTGACAATTTGGAGAAAAATGCCGAAATCACGCAAAAGAAGCGTGACCGTTTGATTGCGGGCCTAAAAGAGATTCCGCATTCTGCGATTAACGGGGACGAGAACAGCCGTCTTCCGGGAAACGTGAATTTCTGCTTCGAAGGAATCGAAGGAGAATCCCTGCTTCTCTTACTGGATGACAAAGGAATTCAGGCTTCTTCCGGAAGCGCCTGCACATCCGGCTCCCTTGACCCCAGCCATGTACTTCTTGCCATCGGCAGAGTGCATGATGTTGCACACGGATCCTTACGTCTTTCCATAAATGAAGAGATTACGGATGAAGAAGTGGAATACATTATTAAGTCCGTGAAGGAAGTTGTGGAATATCTTCGCAGCTTCTCGCCGATTTGGAGAGATCTGGTTGCCGGAAAGAAGGAATTTATCCTGTAAAATTTTAAGAATGAAGATTGGAGAATAAACATGTCCCTTTATAGCGAAAAAGTAATGGATCATTTCAGAAACCCGAGAAATGTAGGCGTTATCGAAGATGCCAACGGAATCGGTGAAGTTGGCAACGCAAAGTGCGGCGATATCATGAAGATGTATTTAAAAATCGAAAACGATATTGTTGTGGACGTCAAATTCGAGACATTCGGCTGCGGAAGCGCGATTGCGTCGAGTTCCATGGCTACGGAAATGATTAAAGGCAAACCCTTATCCGAGGTAAGAGAGTTAACCAATAAAGCCGTAGCGGAAGCTTTGGATGGCCTACCCGATTATAAAATGCATTGTTCCGTACTTGCGGAAGAAGCGATTAAATCGGCTTTGGAAGACTATGAACGCAGGAAATCGGAACAGGCGTAACGATATTTTGATTTGTGATAAAAAAAATTTATCATAACCTATTGACAAAGTAGGTGAATGGGTATATAGTAGCAAACAGGTTCGGGAAAACAAAAGAATTCCCGGGCAATGAAAAGAAGGAGTAATAAGATGAAACAGCAAACAGTCACTTTCCAAGTGAATATGATGTGCATGTGCATGATGTGCTGCTGGCCTCAGATGTCGGATCCCGGACTTACGGATTTCGGCAATGCGGAAGCGGTAAATTTGCGTGCGCGCTGTTTGCCTTAATCCGTATTGCATAGAACGAATGAGCAGGGGTCCGGAAACGGGCCCCTTTTCTTATCGCTTCGCGACCCGCTCGGGCGCGAAAGAGCCGCAAACGGCTCTTTATCTGAGATGCAACGGACAGGAAGGAGTGAAGAAATATGAAAACAGAAAACATTCATCTTAGTTACAATACGCGAATGTGTAGCAGCATGCGATGTTGCGACTGAAGTTTTATAAAAGAAAAAGTTATCAAATATCACAAAGGAGATTAAAACAATGAAAAATAGATTTATTAAGAAGGTGGCAGCAGTCGGAATTGCCGCAATCAGTGCGGTGGGATTGTTTGCCGGATGCGCAAAAGGAAATGCAGGCGGCGGAAACGACGGCCAGATTTACAGAACACTGGATGAGATTAAGGAAAGCGGAACCGTAAACATCGGTGTATTCTCCGACAAATCCCCGTTCGGATATGTGGATGAAAACGGTGAGTATCAGGGATACGATGTATACTTCGGTAACCGGATCGGTGAAGA
>CADCOL010000113.1 GCA_902803015.1 uncultured Lachnospiraceae bacterium
CTTGCCATGATTGAAAAATACAAGCTCACCACATTCTGCGCACCTCCGACGATGTATCGTTTCATGCTGCAGGAAGACGTGGCAAGCTATGATTTATCGAGTGTACAGCACTGGGCGACCGCGGGAGAACCTTTAAATCCCGAGGTATTCAACCGCTGGGAAGAGCTGACCGGACACAAGATTGCATCCGGTTTCGGCCAGACGGAAGGAACCGTTTTAATTGCGAACTTCCCTTGGTTTGAGGCAAAGCCCGGAACACTCGGAAAGCTTTCTCCGATTTACGACATTCACTTAATGAACACCGAAGGCAAAGAGTGTGAGCAGGGTGAAGAAGGAGAAATCTGCATCTGCGGCTTAAAAGAGAATCCTCCCGTAGGTCTTTTCGTGGGATATTACAAGAATCCCGAGATGACCGAGGAAGCAATCGGCAGCGGAACCTATAACTTAAAGGACGTTGCGTGGGAAGACACGGACGGATATTTCTGGTTCGTCGGTCGTCACGATGACGTTATTAAGTGCTCCGGTTACCGTATCGGACCGTTCGAAGTAGAGTCGGCGCTCATTGAGCACCCCGCAGTCGTTGAATGTGCAATCACCGCAGCGCCGGACCCGATTCGCGGTCAGGTCGTTAAGGCAACGGTTGTTCTTGCAAAGGGTTACGAACCGAGCGAAGAGCTGATTAAGGAACTGCAGAACCATGTAAAACACGCGACGGCACCGTATAAGTACCCCAGAATCGTGGAATTCGTGGACGAGCTTCCCAAGACACTCGGCGGTAAAATCAAACGTGCGCAGATCCGTGAAGAGGACAGCAAAAAGAGTGGAGAACAGTAATGAGCAGTCAGGACATCAAAAAGAAGAAAAAGAAGAAGAAAAAGAAAAACGCCCAGCTTGAAGCGCTGAAGAAAAACATAGCCGTCGGCATCGTTGCCGCGGCATGTCTTGCAACGGTCGGCTGTGTGGCCTGGGTAGTTGCCTACATCGTAATGTTCAATGTCGGTTCCACGGATAATTATTCCGTTCATTTGACGGACGACGGCCTGGTAGAGGGCGTTACCGCAACGGAAGTCGTGAAACTGAATAACCTTGAGCAGATTATTGCCGACGCGGAAAGCGTTACGGTTACCGATCAGGAGATTAAAGACTATAAAGAAGGTCTTTTGGAAGGCAATATGATGTTTTCCGAAGACGAGGACAAGGTAGTCCGCTTAAACGATAAAATCAACATCGACTTCGTCGGTACCATTGACGGCGTGGAATTCGAAAGCGGAAGCACCCGCGGTGCCGGAACCGATATTACGGTCGGACAGGCAGGCTATATCGATGATTTTGAGCAGCAGCTGGTAGGACACAAGAAGGGCGAAACTTTTGATGTCGAAGTAACTTTCCCCGATGATTACGGCGTGGAAGAATTAAACGGACGCGATGCGGTTTTCTCCGTTACCGTAAACGGAATTTACGAAAAAGCCCAGTTTAATGACGATTTCGTAAAGGAATTCTTCTCCGATCAGGCATCTACGGCGGACGGACTGATTCAGAAGTATAAAGATGAGCAGGAAAGATCCAAGAAAGAAAGCTTTTTGACAAGCTACATCAAGGAGAACTGCTTCGTTACCGAATACCCGAAGGCTTACATCAAGGATTTGATGGAATTAAACAAGGGTATGGATTTGGAACAGTTTAACAGTTACAACAGCTACTATGAACAGTATTACGGTCAGGTGATGTATTCGACATTCGACGATTACACCGGACTTGATCGCAAAGAGTACTATGCATCCCTTCGTACCAAGGCCGACAACATGGCGGATGAGGCACTGGTTTATCAGGCAATCTACGAAAAAGAAGGCCTGACCATCGGCGAGAAGGACCTTGCAAGAGTACGTGATGAATTCGGAATTACGGAGGAATATATGCCCCAGCTGATTGAATCCTACGGCCAGGGCTATGTAAATCAGATGGCAATCAAGTTTTGCGTACTGGATTTCTTAAAAGACAGAATTGTAATTGTTGAGAAATAAGGAGGACAGGAAATGGAAAGAAGAGTAGGAACCGTATCCAGAGGCATCCGCTGCCCGATTATCCGTGAGGGAGACAATCTTGTGGATATCGCGGTAGAAAGCGTTCTCGGAGCAGCCGAGAGCGAGGGATTTGAATTACGCGACAGAGATGTTATTGCGCTGACCGAGTCCATCGTGGCAAGAGCACAGGGCAATTACGTAACCGTTGACGATATTGCCGAAGACGTAAAGGCTAAATTGGGCGGAGGAACCGTGGGCGTTATTTTCCCCATTCTTTCCAGAAACCGTTTCGCCATTAACTTAAAGGGTATCGCAAGAGGATGCAAGAAGGTTGTTTTGATGTTAAGCTATCCTTCCGATGAGGTCGGAAATGCACTTCTTACCTGGGATCAGATCGACGATGCAGGCGTAAATCCTTACTCAGACGTCCTTTCTTTGGAGAAGTACAGAGAGCTTTTCGGATACAACAAGCATGAGTTTACCGGTGTTGATTACATCGAATACTATTCCGACATCATCAAGGAAGAGGGTGCCGAGGTGGAAGTGGTATTCGCGAACCAGGCAAAGACCATTCTTAATTACACCGACTGCATCATCAACTGCGACATCCACACCAGAAAGCGCACCAAGAGAATTCTTCTCGCGGGCGGCGCAAAGGTGGTTTGCGGACTTGACGACATCATGACTTCTTCCGTAAACGGAAGCGGCTACAACAGCAAATACGGTCTGCTCGGCTCCAACAAGTCCACCGAGAACAAGGTAAAGCTCTTCCCCCGCGAAGAGTGCAAGGAGCTCGTTCTGGAAATTCAGGAGCAGATTTTAAACCGTACCGGCAAGCATGTGGAAGTTATGGTATACGGTGACGGCGCATTCAAAGATCCTCAGGGTAAAATCTGGGAACTTGCGGATCCCGTTGTATCCCCCGCATTTACCGACGGCCTCATCGGTACTCCGAACGAGCTGAAGTTAAAATATCTTGCGGACAATGATTTTGCAAACCTTTCCGGCGAAGCATTAAAGAATGCCATCTCCGAAAGCATTAAGGCAAAACAGTCCAACTTAGTCGGCAACATGGCTTCCCAGGGAACCACCCCGAGACAGTTAACCGACCTGATCGGTTCGCTTTGTGACTTAACTTCCGGTTCCGGCGACAAGGGTACCCCGATTGTACTCATTCAGGGATATTTCGATAACTACACGACCGTTTAATACCTGTTCTTTGGGAGGAATTTATGCCGAATTTCACCAAAATCGCTATCAAACAGGCTTTTATAAAACTTCTGGGAGAGAAACCGCTCTCGAAGATTACCGTACAGGACATCGTGGACGAGTGCGGCGTAAATCGTAATTCCTTTTATTACCATTTTCAGGATGTTCCGGCACTGATTGAGGTGATTACGCTCGAAGAAGTGGACAAACTCATTGCCACCTATCCGGAGGTTTCCTCGATTGAGGACTGCTTAAACGCGGTACTTACTTTTGCGGAGAAGAATCACAAGGTAATCTTAAATATTTACAATTCCGCCAGTCGTGATATTTTTGAGCAGCATCTTTGGAAAATCTGCGAGTATGCGGTACGCAAATACGGCGAGACGGCTTTCTCGGAATTAAAGATTAACAAAGACGATGCGGAAGTCATGATTATTTATTATAAATGCGTAAGCTTCGGCATTATCATGAACTGGATGGAGCATGGCATGCAGTATGACGTGCACTCCATGATGAAGGAGTTCTTAAAACTGAATAACGGAATGGTGGAGGATGCCTTAAGCCGCGCTGGACAAATTCATGATTTTGTTTAAATTTTGGATATTTGTAATCCCGTGTTCAAAAACCGGACACGGGATTTTTTTTGTCCATTTTTTCCTTGCAGACAGTGGCTTAGACTATCAATCGTAGAGAAAAGGAGGTCGCAACTATGAAGTTTTCAAAAACGGTTGTAAAAATGCGGATTCCCATCCTGATTGCGACACTGGTCTTAATGATTCCGGCGGCTATCGGAATGGCGAAAACAAGAATTAACTATGATATGCTCAATTACCTTCCGGACAGTATGGAAACCGTCCGCGGGCAGGATGAGCTGATGAAGGATTTCGGCAAAGGAGCTTTTTCCTTCATTATCGTTGAGAACATGAAAGATGAGGAAGTGCATCACTTAAAAGAACAGTTGGAAACACTGGACCATGTGGATACGGTTCTTTGGTATGATACGTTTTCCAAGGATCTTTCGCTTCCGAAGGAATTTCTTCCTTCCAAACTGTACGATGCGTTCAATTCGGGCGATGCCACGATGATGGCGGTATTTCTTGATACTTCCACGTCATCGGATGAGGCAATAAATACCATTCGCGAAATCCGAAAAGTATGCGGAAAGCAGTGCTATGTATCCGGTATGAGCGCACTTGTTACCGACTTAAAGGATCTTTGTGAAAAAGAGGAGCCGATTTATGTGGCCATTGCGGTGGTTCTGGCATGTGCGGCCATGTTGCTTCTTCTGGATAACTGGCTGATTCCGCTGGTATTCTTATCATCCATCGGTATGATGATTCTGATTAACTTAGGGTCCAATATATTCTTAGGAGAGATTTCCTATATCACGAAGGCGCTTTCCGCAGTGCTGCAGCTTGCGGTTACCATGGATTACTCAATTTTCTTATGGCACAGTTATAACGAACAGAAGGAAGTCTGTGAGGATAAGTTAAAGGCTATGGCGGGAGCCATCGATGAGACCCTGACGAGTGTAATCGGAAGTTCCGTTACCACAATCGCCGGATTCATCGCACTCTGCTTTATGACTTTTACAATGGGACGGGATCTCGGCATTGTCATGGCAAAGGGCGTTTTGCTCGGTGTCATCGGATGCGTTACCGTCCTGCCTTCCATCATTCTGGTTTTGGACAAACCGCTGTCGAAAACCATGCATAAATCCCTGATTCCGAATATGGAGAAACCGGCAAAGGGAATTCTGAAAGTTTTTCCCGCGTTCCTTGCAATATTCGCCATTCTCGTTCCGGTATTCTTCTACGGATACCGCAAAACAAGTAAAGAAGTTTACTACGACATGGGCGAGTGCCTGCCGAAAGAAATGGATTACGTGATTGCGAATTCCAAACTTCGAAGTGAGTTCAATATTGCCTCCACGCATATGATTCTTCTGGATAAAGATACTCCGTCCGATGATATCCGCTCCATGATTGACGAGATGGAGAATGTGGAGGGGGTAAAATACGTAATCGGCATGGAATCTCTTTTGGGACGCGCCGTTCCGGAGGAGATTTTGCCCGAACACATCAAAGAGGTTCTGGAATCGGACAACTGGAAGTTAATGTTAATCAACTCCGAATATAAGGCAGCCAGTGATGAGGTAAATAATCAGATTGACGAACTGAATGCCATTTTAAAGAAATACGATAAGGGCGGTATGTTAATCGGTGAAGCTCCCTGCATGAAGGACATGATTGAGACGACGGACCGCGATTTCAGAGTGGTCAATGCGGTTTCGATTCTGGCGATTTTTGCCATCATTGCATTGGTCGAAAAGAGTATTTCCCTTCCGTTTATTCTGATTTCGGTAATAGAACTTGCAATTTTCATTAATCTGGGACTTCCGCATTACATGGGTCAGGAGCTTCCGTTCATTGCACCGATCTGCATCAGCACGATTCAGCTTGGCGCAACCGTGGATTATGCGATTCTGATGACAACCAGATACAAAAGCGAACGCATGGCGGGCGCAGATAGAAAGGAAGCGGTACTCACCGCATTAAAGACATCCATTCCGTCCATCATAGTTTCCGGTATGGGACTCTTTGCGGCGACGTTCGGTGTATCCGTATACTCTGATATGGACATTATTAAGTCCATGTGCATGCTGCTTGCACGAGGTGCGGTTGTCAGCATGCTGTGTGTAATATTTATTCTGCCTGCACTGTTGGCGGTGTTTGATAAAGTAATCTGCCTGACCACGGTCGGGATGAGAAAAGGCAAAAAAGTTTTGATGGAAAGAGAGGCACATTGATATGAAAAACAGGATCATGAAAGTACTTTGTATCTTATTATCCGCGAGCATGTGTTTTTCCCTGGTGGGATGCGGAACCGTAAAAAGCGCGGATGCGAATACCGAAACCGAGGTTGCGAGTGCACAGGAGATTTACGAACAGACGAATGCATATCTTGGAAGCACAAAGGAAGGAAGTCTTTTAACCGGTGAAACCGTCTACATTCTTTCCGACGTGGAAGGTAAGGTTGACAAGGTAATTGAAAGCAAAAAGGATTCCGTAAACGGAGAATATATAAAAACGGAAGTTAAGACGGCACCTCCCGTTGAAGTAACTGTTGAGTACTATTTTAACGGCAATCGCGTGAAACCCGAAAGCATTGTGGGGAAAGACGGTGAGCTCACCATCCGCTACAATTACAAAAACAACACGAAAGTGAAAGTTACGAAGGACGGTAAGGACGAAGAAGTTTTGGTGCCGTTTACCATGATGACGGGCGTGATTCTCGACAACGAGATTTTCCGCAATGTGGAAGCGGTCAATGCAAAGGTTGTGGATGACGGCTCAAGATGCATCGTAGTCGGCTATGCATTCCCGGGACTTCAGGAGAGCCTGGAGTTGTCCGAAGACGTTTTTGAGATTCCGGAATATGTCGAGATTAAGGCGGACGTTAAAGGCTTTGCCATGGCGCCCGGAATTACACTGGCCACGAATGAACTTTTCAACAAAGAGGATGTGGAAGGAAAAGAGCGAATCGACAATCTGGAAAAAGATCTCGATGAGGATTTGAATAAACTGACGGATGCGGTCGGACAGTTAAAGGACGGCGCGGAAAAACTCTCCAACGGCATGAATACCCTGCAGGGCAAGAGCGGAGAATTAAAAGACGGAGTCGGTAAGCTTGCGGACGGAGCCGGAACACTTCAAAAGGGAGCAAACGATCTTGACAACGGGGTGGCAGGTTTGAAGAAGGGCGCGGGAGATCTGCAAAACGGTCTGGATACATTAAAAGGCAATAACGAAGCTCTGGTCGGCGGCGCAAAACAGGTATTCGAAGCACTTCTTGCAACGGCAGATACGTCCCTTACCGGAGCAGGAGTGGAACATCCCGCACTTACCATCGAGAATTACGATGCGGTTCTGGAGGCCATCCTTGAAGACCTTGACAGCGGCAAAGTAATGCAGGCCGCAAGAGCAAAGGTGGAAGCACAGATTGATGCGATGGGTGATGCACTTTACATTCAGGCACTCGGCGGAGACGAGCAGGCACAGGCCATGGCGGCACTCCTCCCGGAGGAAAAGAAGGCAGCCATTCGCGAGGCGGCAATCCAGAAAACACTGAATGAAAATCCGGAAGTGCAGGCAGCACTTGCAAAAGCATCCGCCGGCGAAACGCAGATCATGAATTTAAAGGCTCAACTGGATCAGTACAATGCGTTCTATCAGGGACTGGTTGCTTACACCAACGGTGTTGCACAGGCGGCTGACGGTGCGGGAAAACTGAAAGCGGGCGCAGAACAGTTAAAGGACGGCAGCGCGAAGCTTGCATCCGGTGCCGGAGAACTCGCGAACGGAACATACAAACTAAAGGATGCCATGCCTGCGCTGGAGGAGGGAGTCAACGCTCTTGCGGACGGTTCCTCTCAGTTAAAGAACGGTATGCAGAGACTTGACGAAGAAGGCATTCAGAAGATTCTCGATGCCAAGGAAGACAAGCTGGACCATGTATCCGAACGGATTGAGATTTTAAGAGATGCTTCCGCAATTTACACGAAGTCGCAGAACCTGAAAGAAGGGGAAGGACTGAAGTATTTATATCGCATGGACGGCATGGAATAATTCGCTTATATCATCCTTTTCTCATATGTCCCCTCATTTGCAAAATCCATTGCAAATGAGGGGATTTTGCAATAAAATAGATAGATGGGAAAAAGTTTCCCAAGAAGGTGAAATAATAACAGAGAGGGTTACGTTATGGAAGAGAAAAAATCAGTTGTAGCAAGAAGTATTATTCTGGGAATCGCAATGATTGCACTCGGAATTTTGGGAATCATTTTCCGCGGTCCCATCGTGGATTTCATGTCCACAATCGTGAAGTGGATTATCGGCGGAATTCTGATTGTTGCCGGCATTATCGCCATTGTGATGTTTGTAAAGGATCGTTCGCAGGTTTCCAAATTAATCATCGGTATCCTCTCCATCGCGGCAGGTATTCTGATGTTTATCTTTAACCTGATTGTCTGGATTATCGCAATTTTTCTCGGCATCGTTCTTCTCGTGGACGGCGGTTACAAGATTCGCGAAGCACTTGCTGCAAATAAAGCCAAAGCCAAGAACTGGTATATCTCCCTGATTCTGGGAATTATCAATGTAATCCTGGGCGCTCTGGCAATCATCTCTCCGATTCGTTTCGGAAACACGCTGGGCATTGCGTTTATCATCGTAATTTCCGTCGTACTGATTGTATCCGGTATCCAGAACATGGTACACGGCGTGATGATTTCGAAGGTGTGACATGAGCGAGAAACTGACGGCTTCCGACATCCAAAAGATTGAGGAAGAAATCGAATACCGTAAAATGACCCTTCGCCCGAAGCTTTTGGAGGACTTAAAAGAGGCCAGGGCACAGGGCGACTTAAGCGAGAATTTCGAATATTACGTGGCCAAGCGCGAGAATAACCGGAACAATTCCAGAATCCGTTATTTAGAGCGCATGATTAATACGGCGGATGTCATCGAGGATACGACGGCGGAAGACGAAGTCGGAATCAACAATAAGGTGACGCTGTATTTTGAAGAGGATGACCTCGAAGAAACGTATAAAATCGTGACCGGTATCCGCAGCGATTCCCTGAACGGTTACATCAGTATCGAGTCACCTTTGGGAAAGGCTGTTCTGGGCCACAAAGTGGGCGACAGAGTCTGCATTAAGGTAAACGATTCGTACAGCTACTATGTGGTAGTAAAAGCGCTGGATGCGTCCACGGACGATTCGGAAGATAAAATCGCATCCTACTAAAACCATGAAAACTCTACTGAAGAATGCATTCGTGGTAAATGTTTTTACCGACGAAATACAAAAACAGAATGTATTAATCGAAGACGAACGGATTCTCGGCGTGGGCGATTATGCCGATGAGGAAGCGGAGCGGGTTTATGATTATAACGGGAAATTTATCTGTCCCGGCCTGATTGACGGACATATTCACATCGAGAGTACGATGCTGCTTCCGGAAGAGCTTGTCAAATGCGTCCTTCCGCACGGAACCACCGCAATTGTTGCAGACCCTCACGAGATTGCGAATGTATGCGGCGCGGACGGAATCCGTTATATGTTAAAGGCGAGCGAAGGACTGCCGATGGATGTCTATTTTACGGCGTCCTCCTGTGTGCCCGCGACACCCTTTGACGAAGCCGGTGCGGAAATGCATGCACAGGATTTGAAAGAATTTTACCGTGAACCCAGAATTCTGGGACTTGCGGAAATGATGAATTACCCCGGCGTTTTATTTAAAGACCCGGATGTGCTTGCCAAAATTGCCGACGCAAAAGCTGCCGGCAAAGTTGTGGACGGACATGCCCCGCTGCTTTCCGGCAGAGAACTGGATGCATATGTGGCAGCAGGCGTCGAATCCGATCATGAGTGCTCGAACCTCGAAGAAGCCGTGGAAAAAATCGGCAAAGGCCAGTACATCATGATTCGCGAAGGAACCGCAGCAAGAAATTTACAGTCCCTGATCGGATTGTTTGATCCGAAATACAATCACCGCTGTCTTCTGGTAACGGATGACTGCCATCCGACCGATTTGCTGAACAAAGGGCATATCGACAATATCATCCGCCGTGCGGTGGAATGCGGAGCCGACCCCCTGATTGCAATCCGTATGGCATCCCTGCAGGCTGCGGAATATTTCCGTCTGCGCGGATACGGAGCCGTAGCTCCCGGATATGTCGCGAACCTTACCGTTGTGGATGATTTGAATAATTTCCATGTAACGGATGTATTTATGCACGGGAAGGAAGTCGTAAGAAAAGGCAAACTGCTGGAATTCAAACGGCCCGAGGTGGATGCGGAACTGGAACAGAAAGTCCGTGAGACGTTTGCGGTAAATCCGCTTTCGCCGGACGATTTCGTGATTCGTGAAAAGAACGGACCGTGCCGTGTCATCGGCGTGATTCCGGGGCAGATTATCACGGAGGAATGCATCGAGGAGATTCATTTTGACGAACATTCCGGAATTGATGTAAGCCGTGATATTTTAAAACTTGCGGTGATTGAACGTCATCATAAAACCGGTCATATGGGAATCGGCTTTATCAGGGGAATCGGAATGAAGGAAGGCGCCATTGCATCGAGCGTTTCCCACGACTCCCACAATATCATCGTCATCGGAACGAACGATGCCGACATGGCCGAAGCCGCAAACCGTATTATTTCGATGGGCGGCGGAAACGTTGTCATAAAGGACGGTAAGGAGATTGCCAGAATGGCCCTCCCGATTGCCGGACTGATGTCCGATTTCCCGGCGAAAGATACGGCCGATTTTAATGCAAGGGTCCGCAATGCGGTATACGAACTCGGAACCCCGAAGGAAGTGGAACCTTTTATGAACATGGCGTTCGTAAGTCTTCCCGTAATCCCGGCATTGAAGATGTCCACGCAAGGGCTCATCGATGTTACGAAATTCGAGAGAGTACCGCTTAAATTATGATTTACCGAACGCCTCAGCTGCACAGCCGCAAACCTCGGCTGCAGAATGCTGTTTACTAAAAAAGCGTAAGCAATAACGATAAGGAGATACAAAAGACATGGAAAGAATTTACAACCCTGCCGAAATCGAACGGAAATGGCAGAAATACTGGGAGGAGAATCAGACATTCAAGACGGATGTATGGGACTTCTCAAAGCCGAAATTTTACGCATTGGATATGTTTCCGTATCCGTCGGGCGTAGGCCTTCATGCAGGCCATCCGGAAGGATACACCGCAACGGATATCGTATCCAGAATGAAGCGTATGCAGGGTTATAACGTACTTCACCCGATGGGATATGATTCCTTCGGTCTTCCCGCAGAGCAGTATGCGGTAACGACCGGCAACCATCCCAACGGATTCACCGAGAAGAATATCGAAACCTTCTCCAAACAGCTTCGCGAACTCGGATTCGATTACGACTGGTCCAAAATGGTCGCAACCTCCGATCCGAAATTCTACAAGTGGACCCAGTGGATTTTTAAACAGCTTTATCTGGACGGCTATGCAAAATACATCGACATGCCCGTAAACTGGTGCGAGGAGCTCGGTACCGTACTTTCCAACGATGAGGTCATCGACGGAAAGAGCGAGCGCGGCGGTTACCCTGTTGTACGTAAGAACATGAAGCAGTGGGTAATCGATCAGCCGGCATTCGCGGAAGAACTGCTTGAAGGCCTGGATGAGATTGACTGGCCGAAGTCCACGAAGGACATGCAGCGTCATTGGATTGGTAAGTCCGAAGGTGTGGAAGTGAAATTCGAAATCGTGGGCGGCGGAGAATTCTCCATCTTTACGACCTGTATCGAGACCATTTACGGTATTACCTTCATGGTTCTTGCTCCGGACGGAGAAATCGTAAAGCAGTTAATGCCCCGTATCGAGAACAAGGAAGAAGTACAGGCCTATATCGACGAGACCTTAAAGAAGAACGATATGGACCGTACCGAACTGAATAAAACCAAGTCCGGCTGTGAGTTAAAGGGCGTGACCTGCATCAACCCCGTAAACGGCAAGGAAGCAAAGTTATTTATCGGCGACTTCGTTCTTGCAAGCTACGGAACCGGTGCGGTTATGGCGGTTCCCTCCCACGACCAGCGTGACTTCGAGTATGCGATTGCACACAATATCGACATGATTCAGGTTATCGACGGCTCCGATGAGGCGGGCCATCAGGATGTTTCCGAACATGCGCTTGAAAAATACGACTATCTCGGCAAGGGCTTTAAACTTGTCAATTCCGAAGAGTTCACCGGAATGACCGTGGAAGAGGCAAAAGAAGCCATCACCGTAAAATTGGAAAAAATGGGTGTCGCAAAACGTTGCGTAAACTATCATTTCCGTGAATGGATTTTTGCCCGTCAGCGTTACTGGGGCGAGCCGGTTCCCGTGGTTCATCTGGAGGACGGTTCCATCCATGTACTTGACGACGAAGAACTGCCCCTGATTCTTCCCGAACTTGAAAACTACAAGGGCGAGGGCGGCAAGGCACCTTTGGAAAATGCGGTAGAGTGGAAGCAGTACGATCATAACGGAATCAA
>CADCOL010000114.1 GCA_902803015.1 uncultured Lachnospiraceae bacterium
AGGGCAAGGGTATCAAGTATGCTGATGAAACTATCAGACGTAAAGTCGGCAAGACCGGTAAGAAGTAAGATAAGGAGAGTGTAAAAATGGTTAGTAAAGAGTCCAGACAGGAAATTCGTGTTAAGAAACACAGAAAAATTCGTAACCGTTTCCACGGTACGCCCGAAAGACCCCGCTTGGCAGTTTTTCGCAGCAATAATCATATGTATGCTCAGATTATCGACGATACCGTTGGAAAAACTTTGGTAGCTGCATCCACCCTTGAAAAGGATGTGAAGGCAGAACTTGAGAAAACCAATAATGTTGATGCAGCAGCATATCTTGGAAAAGTAATTGCAAAGAAGGCGCTTGATAAAGGAATCAAGGAAGTTGTTTTTGACAGAGGCGGCTTTATATATCAGGGCAAGATCGCAGCTTTGGCAGATGCAGCCAGAGAAGCCGGTCTTGAGTTTTAAGGAAAGGGAGGAAATCAATAATGCAGCGTAATATTATCGATCCTTCTCAGTTAGGAGAAATTAAGGATAAAGTCGTTACCATCAAGCGTGTAACGAAAACCGTTAAGGGTGGACGTAACATGAGATTCACCGCACTTGTTGTTGTAGGTGACGGAAACGGACATGTAGGTGCAGGTCTTGGAAAGGCCGTAGAAATTCCCGAAGCTATCCGTAAGGGAAAAGAAGATGCAATGAAGCACATCGTTGAAGTTGCATTGGATGAGAACGGATCCGTTACTCATGATTACATCGGCAAATACGGTTCCGCAAATGTACTGCTTAAGAAAGCTCCCGGCGGTACCGGTATCATCGCAGGTGGTCCTGCCCGTGTGGTATGCGAACTTGCAGGTATCAAGAACATCCGTACCAAGTCCTTAGGATCCAATAACAAGCAGAACGTTGTTATGGCAACCATCGAAGGTTTACGTCAGGTTAAGAGCCCTGAAGCAGTTGCCAGAAACCGCGGTAAGTCAGTCGAAGAGATTATGGCTTAACTTTAAGACAGTATTGGCGACAGAAGGAAAGGAGTCATACAATGGCAGACAAAACTTTAAAAATCGAATTGGTAAAGTCTCCCATCGGTGCAGTTCCGAAGCACAAACTTACTTTGGAAGCAATGGGACTTACGAAATTGCATAAAGTAGTTGAGTTGCCCGACAACGCAGCTACCAGAGGACAGATTCAGCAGGTTGGATACATGCTGAAGGTTACCGAATAATTGCGAGTTCCGAGGACACAGGTCCGAAGGGCGTATTAGCAGACAGAAAGGAGATCCAAAATGGATTTATCGAATTTAAGACCGGCTGACGGTTCCAAACACAGCGACAATTTCAGACGTGGCCGTGGCCACGGTTCAGGAAACGGAAAGACCGCAGGTAAGGGTCACAAAGGACAGAAGGCACGTAGCGGTGCTCCGAGACCCGGTTTCGAAGGTGGTCAGATGCCTTTATACAGACGTATTCCCAAGAGAGGTTTCAAGAACAGAAACACCAAGGAAATCATTGCAATCAATGTATCCGTACTTGAGAAGAAGTTTGAAAACGGCGATACCGTAACCGTAGAGTCCTTAATCGAAAAAGGTATTATCGGAAACATCAATTCCGGTATCCAGAACGTAGACGGCGTAAAGATTCTTGGACAGGGCGAACTTACCAAGAAGCTTACCGTTAAGGTAAATGCGTTCAGTGAAAGTGCAAAGGAGAAGATTGAAGCCGCAGGCGGAACAGCAGAGGTGATCTAGTGTTTAAAACATTTTTCAATGCTTTTAAAATCAAAGAAGTCCGCAAAAGACTTCTCTTCGACCTTCTGATTCTGGTAATTATCCGAATCGGCTCGCAGATCCCCATCCCGGGCGTAGATCCCAATCAGATTAAGAGTCTGATGGATCAGCTCCTCGGTGGCGGTGACGGCGGAATCTTAATGGCAATCACCGGTGGTTCCCTGGAGAGAATGTCCATTCTCGCACTTGGTATCACACCGTACATTACTTCATCCATCGTAATGCAGCTTTTAACCATCGCCATTCCCGGCCTGGAAGAGATGCAGAGAGACGGAGAAGACGGTCGAAAGAAAATTGCGGCGATTACAAGATATTTGACCATTGGTCTGGCAATCCTCGAATCGGGTGCCATGGCAATCGGTTACAGACAGCTCCTTACGCAATACAACGCGCTGAACATCATCTGCGTTATTGCGGCTATGACGGCAGGTAGTGCATTCCTGATGTGGCTTGGCGAACGTGTTACGGAAAACGGCGTTGGAAACGGTATTTCCATCGTACTTACCATTAACATTATCTCGAGCTTCCCGCAGGATGCGATGAACCTTTTCGAGAAATTCGTAAAAGGCAGATCCATACCGAGCATGATTCTCAATTCCGCGATTATTATCGTAGTTGTTGTGGGACTTGCAATTCTCGTTATTCTTTTGAATGACGCAATTCGTAAGATTCCCGTTCAGTATGCTAAGAAGATTCAGGGAAATAAAATGATGGGCGGCAACTCCACTCACATTCCCGTTCGTGTCAACACCGCGGGCGTTATCCCTGTCATCTTCGCAGCCAGCCTTCTTCAGTTCCCGATCATTATTTCCAATATGGCGGGTTACAAAGGAACCGGTTGGTGGTCAGAAGCTTTGAAGTATATCAACTCCCAGTATTGGTTTAATACCTCCAACTGGAAATATACTTTAGGTATCATTGCATACATCGCGCTGGTTATTTTCTTTGCGTATTTCTACACTTCCATCACGTTCAATCCGGTGGAAATTGCAAATAACTTAAAGAAGTCCGGCGGATTTGTTCCGGGTATTCGTCCCGGTAAGCCGACGAGTGAGTACTTAAACAATGCACTGAATTACATTATTTTCATCGGTGCGGTTGGACTTACCATCGTGGCAATCATTCCGTATGTATTCAACGGACTGTTCGGTGCATCGGTATCCTTCGGCGGTACCAGCATCATCATCGTTGTCAGCGTAGTCATTGAAACCGCAAACCAGGTTGAATCCCTGATGCTGGTTCGTAACTACAAAGGCTTCTTAAATGATTAAAGAAAAAGTGTAGTGCATAAGCGAGGGCACACCGTCGAAAGGCAGTGTGTCTTCGGTGCGCTTTACGAAATGGGGCAGCAAAAGTTCAAAAGGAGGGTTGCGTTATGAAGATTATTATGTTGGGAGCTCCCGGAGCGGGCAAAGGAACACAGGCAAAAATGATTGCCGAGAAATATGCTCTTCCCCACATCTCCACCGGAGATATTTTCCGTGCCAATATCAAGAATCAGACCGAGCTTGGTATGGAAGCAAAGAAGTACATGGATGAAGGAAAGCTTGTTCCCGATGAGCTGACCGTGAAAATTCTTTTGGACAGAGTGGCAGCGGATGACTGCAGGAACGGATACGTTCTTGACGGATTCCCCCGTACCATCCCCCAGGCAGAAGTACTGACCAAAGCATTAGAGGAAATGAACGATGCCATCGATTACGCAATCGATGTGGATGTTCCGGATGAGAACATCGTAAACAGAATGGGCGGAAGACGCGCCTGCGTAACCTGCGGTGCAACCTACCATATCGTACATGTTCCTCCCAAGAAAGAGAATATTTGC
Organism: uncultured Lachnospiraceae bacterium; assembly: GCA_902803015.1. Lineage (GTDB taxonomy): Bacteria > Bacillota > Clostridia > Lachnospirales > Lachnospiraceae > UBA3766. The sequence goes on from CADCOL010000114.1 coordinate 3,599, forward strand.
GACAAGTGCGGATCCGAACTCATCCTTCGTGATGACGACAAGCCGGAAACCGTGCTGAACCGCTTGAAAGTATATCATGAGCAGACACAGCCGTTGATTGATTACTACACCGCAAAAGGTGTGCTTCGCACCGTAGACGGCACGAAGGATATGAATGACGTGTTTGCCGAAATCGTTAGCATTTTAGGATAAGAATTAATAAAGAATACTTTTCAAAGCGCCGTGTGGTGCAGCTTTCGGGCAGAAAGCAGAAAGGATTGAAAAAATGTCGGTTTCCATTAAATCATCAAAAGAAATTGAACTGATGAGAACTTCCTGTAAAATCCTCGCGGAAGTTCATGAGCGTCTCAAAGAAGATTTAAAACCCGGAATGAGTACCCTCGAGGTTGACATTCTCGCAGAACGTTACATTCGCGAGCATGACTGTATTCCGAATTTTCTTCACTATAACGGATTTCCCGGATCGGTATGCGTATCCATTAACGACGAGGTCGTTCACGGAATTCCGAAGAAGAGCCGGATTATTAAAGAGGGCGATATCGTAAGTCTGGACTGCGGATGTATTTATAAAGGATATCATTCCGATGCGGCAAGAACTTACGGAGTCGGACAAATCTCTCCGGAACTTGAGAAACTGATTGAGGAAACAAGAAATTCCTTCTTCGCGGGAATTAAAATGGCGAAGGCCGGTAATCACTTAAACGATATCTGCAAAGCCATCGAGGATTATATCACCCCGTTCGGATACGGAATCGTAAGAGAACTGACCGGACACGGAATCGGAACGCATTTACACGAGGATCCTTCCATTCCGAATTTTGCGATGAACAAAAAGGGAATCCTCTTACAGCCCGGTATGACACTGGCAATCGAACCCATGATTAACTTAGGGCGCGCGGATGTCGTTTTCCACGATGACGGATGGACCTGTACGACAGCGGACGGAATGCCGAGTGCACATTATGAGAATACAATTCTGATTACCGACGGCGAACCCGAGATTCTGACACTTTTGTAGAATTCGTTCTATATAAATAGAACAAACACGAAACCATACACATTTTTAAAGAGGTAAAAAGTATGTCAAAAACAGATGTAATTGAAGTTGAAGGAACCGTAACCGAGAAACTTCCCAATACGATGTTTCGCGTAAAATTGGAAAACGGACACGAAGTACTTGC
>CADCOL010000115.1 GCA_902803015.1 uncultured Lachnospiraceae bacterium
TTCTGGCAACTTCGATAATCATTTCCATAGGGAAGTCCAGCCATTGATGGATTTGTGCGGGTACGATTCCTTTCCTTAAAAGCTTTTCAATAATTCTTTTTTGTTCTTCCTCAACAATTTCAGAAACAGCACCGGCATCCATAGCTGCTTTTTCGGAAACTGATCCGTCGGTAACTTTATCTTCGGCCGGTTCTTCCTCGTAAACACGCTCGGACGAATTATTACGGCTGATTCGTAATTCTGCCTCGGCCATGTAGGCATTTGCACGGGCGACAACTTCGTCCATCTCCTCCAAAGCCATCAGCTCATTGAGCAGACTCCTGATTTCCGCCATTTCATAATTAGCGGCAAGCATCTTTTTTTGTGCATCATAGATGATCGCTGTCCTGGTTTGTTCTTCCATTACTGTTTCTTCTCACGTTCAGCCTTTTTGGCCCTTCTTTGTTCCCTGTTATTCGCCTCGGATGCAAACACTTCCACTGCCGCATCCGTCATATCCTCGTCCCATACTTCTCCCGTGGTTACCGTTTTCGCCCAGGGACAGAGTTTCTTGTAATCCGTGTCCAAAATGACCGTGTACGGCGGGCCGCAACGATCGTTTACCGTCATGTACAAATGTCGGCCTCCCCGATGAATCAGACCAACCGGCCATTCCGTATCCGGAGCATCCACAAGGTCGTAGATTTCTTTATTAATCTCGTACAGGTCATGGTTTATGCCACCGCCGATTTCTGCCGTATAAAGACCCGTTTCCGGATCATAACAGCATCTCCATCCGTTTCCTGTTTTAAACTCCATTTTCGACTCCTTCAATTACTCTCAGCAGTTTAGACCAAGAGCTTTTTCAGTGTTTTCATAATCTCAGGAATATCATACGGTTTTGCAAGATGTCCGTTCATGCCGACATCCATTGCAATCTGCCGGTCCTCATCAAAAGCATTTGCCGTAACCGCTATGATGGGAATGCCGGCCTTATCCTTATCCTCCAGTGCACGAATCTGCTTCGTTGCTTCATAACCGTCCATCTTAGGCATCTGAATATCCATAAGAATGATGTCGTAATAGCCCGCAGCTGCGGATTTCATTTTTTCCACCGCCTCGGTTCCGTCATTTGCGATGTCAACGGAAAGTCCTACATTTGTAAGAATATTCTCCGCGAGCATTTGATTCAGTTCGTTATCTTCCGCAAGCAAAACACGTTTTCCCGAAAAGTCCGGTTTGCTTTCCGAAATCTGCTCGGCTTTTGCGGAAACGCTGCTGATTTTAAACGGAAGCTCCACGATAAATTCGCTTCCCCTGCCTTCGGCAGAATGCACCGTGATTGTTCCGCCCATCATATCGACGATATTCTTCGCAATTGACATCCCCAGGCCGGTTCCCTGGATTCCGCTGACCGTACTGGTTCTTTCACGGGAAAATGCGTCAAAAATCGTCTTTTGGAATTCTTCGCTCATACCGATTCCGTTATCTTTGATACGGAATTCAAAATTTGCAATATCATCGTCGGATGACGGTTTCTCCGTAACACAAAAACGGATGGTTCCGCCTTCCGGAGTAAACTTGATGGCATTGGACAGGATATTCAAAAGCACCTGATTCAAACGAAGCTTGTCCGTGATAATGTCTTCATGCTTCACGTCCTGTGTGTCTACGAACAGTTCCTGCTGCCTGGTTTCTATATTGGATTGAATAATTGTTTTTAAATCACGAATGACATCCGGCAGATGCACTTCCGTCTCTTCGATGGTCACATTGCCGCTTTCAATACGGCTCATGTCCAATACATCATTGATCAGCGCAAGAAGATGTTCGCCGGATACGGAGATTTTCCCGAGATAATCCCGGACCTGCTCTTTATCGTCGATATGCGAAGCCGCCAGATCCGTAAATCCTACAATGGCATTCATCGGCGTACGGATATCATGAGACACGTTGTTAAGGAAAGCCGTTTTCGCGCGATTGGCATTTTCCGCAGCAACCAGTGCATCGGACAATGCTTTCTGGCTCTCTGCAAGTTCATTGTTTTTTGCTTCGAGATCCCGTCGTGCTTTTTCCTTCTCTTCGACTTCCTTCTTTGTACGGCGCACGTCACGCACAAGTAAAAATACTACCACAACGGCAATGACAAGAATAATGGTTCCGACCAGTGCCATATGATCCCGCAATGCATCTATAAAACTGTAAGTATACAATCCGCCGGTATACCGGTAGGATATGCTCTGTGCGTAATTGCTTCCCAGTACATTAACTCCGCGATTGAGAAGTTTCAGCAATCCTTCATTACCGATTTCCACACCAAAGCATCTGGCATCGCTGTAACCGGTCTGGTAAAGAGTCAGATCCTCATATTTTTGGTTACGAAGAATATCATTCGCTCTGAGTCCGTTTAACGTCACACAACCTGCTTTGCCGGCCAGCAAAGCAGAAAGGCATTCCTCACTCGACGGATAAAATGTAATCTCTGCATCCGGGTAATTCGTCCGCACAAAGTAATACTGCATGCGGTTGTTCTCATTGACGGCAAAATGTTTTGTCGTTTCTTCGTTGAACTCTCCCTTATAAACCAGCTCCGCATGGGAGGAAGATACCGGATTTGAAAGGTAGATTCCGCTTTCCTCGGAATAATACAATCCGCCACCCACAGGGAATGCCACATCGATTGCTCCGGTACTGACCGCGGTAACCATATCATCGTAGCTTACATATCCGCTGTATGTAACCTCGATGTTCTGCATTCCGAGCGCATCCAGAATCGCGGGAATAATGTCTTTGACTATCCCCGTCACTTTCCCCTGTTTATCCGTATCGCTGTACGGCAGATAGTTTTCCAGATAACCGACATGGAGCGTGGAATGGTTATTCATCCATTCCCGTTCGGCCTGTGAAAATGCCATTGCCGTAACACTGACCGAATAGTATTTGGCCCGCAGTGTATTCAGATAATTAGGCTCTTCCGCAGCAAGCAATGACTGTGCGGAATTCAGTTCCGCCAAAAGGTCGGGACGTTTATTGTTTACGCAAAGGTAATAATCAGATGTTCCGAAAACATTCAGTACTTCCGCGTGTTCCCTTCCGTGAGCACCGTCACTTTCCGCCGCAAGAATATCCACCTCGCAGGAATCGAATGCATCAAACAACTCCGTGTAATCGGAATAAGGAATCACTTCCGCCGTTACATGATTGTCCTCAAGGTACTGATTCAGAACGCCAACCATCGCACTGTCCAGCACACCGATTTTACGTCTGTTCAAAGTGGCGGGATCCGCGGAAACGCCGGAATCCTCCTCGTGTTTCACAAGGTAATAGGATTCGCTTCCCATTACGGCATTCGGGTAACCGATTAACGACGCACGGTCTTCTCTCCACGCAAGACCGGCGAGCATATCAATCTTTCCGTCAAGAAGCATTTGATAAAGCTCGCCATAATCGCCGTAAACATATTCATATTCCCAACCGGTGTATTCCGAAAGCTTACGATAGTATTCGTATGCGTAGCCGCTCTTGACCACGCCTTCTTCGGCGCCTTCCTGGAACACTTCATTCTCGTAATAGCCCACGCGAACCACTTCCGGTTCTTTATCGGCATATGCTGTAACCGGAAAACCGATTGTGACAAACACAATCGCACAGACAAAAAGAATGAGTCTGCTTAACGGATTCTTATGGAATTTGTCAGGAATTCGTTTCATTAATTCTTTTCCCCAAATGCATTAAACCATGCGCGCTCTTCAAATGCCTTCTTTTTCGGCGCCGAAACTTCCCCCGTTGCAATTCCGACCGGAAGAACACAAACCAGATCATACTCATCCGGAACATTCATTTTCTGTTAATTACTCTGCATCTTCTTATTCAA
>CADCOL010000116.1 GCA_902803015.1 uncultured Lachnospiraceae bacterium
GCTTCCACCTGTTTCGGATCCGTATAATCGATATCCGGCAATACATATTTTTCCACCTGAAGTTTCGCTTTTTTAAATACTTCCGCCCACTTCGTTAAGTTGGTAATTTTATCCGCTTCCGGAGCGTTTTCTTTTTGCAGCATCGGATACTGATTAATGAACCGGATAAACTCCTCTCGCAGCTCATTGTTTTTGTTAATCTGCGCAAGATTCGTAATATTTCCGGCTTTATCGATTACCGGGGAATCGGACAGTCTCGACGCCTCTTCGACGGTTAATCCTTTTTCCGCCATGGCCCATGCACAGAAAAGAGCGTGAATACGGCTCGGCGCTGCAGTGATGGTTCCGGCCGGAAACTGCGGAATGTTTGTAATCAAACAGCCTGCAACCGTGGCGTCATTGACATAAAGCTGATTCTGCTCATCGATTCTTAAAAGCTGGTTTACCTTGGGATACTGATCATCGGTAAAAATACCGTTAAACTCATGTCTTCCGTTTAAGAATGCGATTTCCCCGTCATAAACCTGCGGTCCGTCGGACAAATCAAGTTCTTTTCCTTCCCGGAGTTTTAATTCAAGATTCAGGCGATCCTTGATTTTTTCGAAACCGTAATCTTTTATGTTTTCATTCGGTCCGGGAATAAAACCTGCCGCCGCGGCATTGGCTTTCACAATTTCAAAATAATCCCTGACCGTATCGGAGATTGCTTTCTTATCATCGGTATTTGCCGCAGCAAGAAATGCCTGCACTTTCTGCTCCAGTGCGGCATAATTCGCTTCGTTACTGTCAATGTCGGCAGCATCTTCCAGATCTTTTGCAATCAGATAAACCGGATCGTTGGTATTCAGAGTTCTTCTGAATTCATTTACAGAATTCTTAATTCCGTCAATACTCTTAAATGCATTGCGGGCTCTCAATGTATCAGTCATGGAATGAACCAGCGTGACCGGCTTTCCTTCCACAACTTTACCGTTTTCGTCAAGCATAAAGGTATCCACGGTAATCTCATGCTTTCCGTTTACAATCTGATTAATCAGTTCCGAACGGTAAAGCATCTGCCGATCAGACGGATTCGTATAGGCAATGTATTTTAAGCCGTACAGTTCATCCAGAGTTTTTCCGTCAATGCGAATCAGCGAATACGGATCCTTATACGGATTGATCAGATACTCCCTCTGACCCTTGTTCGCAAAGAGCTTATCCATAAGCTTTAAGCCGGCTTCCTGAACCGCCAGCCTGTTCGGATTGGCAAGATCGTTGTAAATTGCCTCTGCCGGTTTGTCCGGCTTAAATACAACGCTAAGCGCATCCTTTAACCCGTTCACTTTCGAAACGGCAACAAGTGCATCCTTTGTCTTTTCGGGCTGGATACTGTTCTTTTCTTTTCGTATTTTCGCAACTTCTTTTGCCTCAATTTGGGATACTTTTTCGGCAAACTGAGGATTTCCGGTTTTTAAATAGTCCATTACCTCCTCTTGCGAGAACAAATCCTCGTTGTCGGTCACATTCTGAATTCCCTGATAATAATCTTTGCTGAAGATATATTTTACGCTTCCGTCCGTAACGACATCTTTGACTTTCTTACCCTTAAAGGCGGCATTCGCTTCTTTTCCGAATACGCATCTTCCGACAGCCGCATACTGAAGTGTTCCGTCAAGATCCTGGCTCAGCTCGTTACAGGTGACATTGTATCCAATCCTGTAGCTTTCGGTGAAGGCTTTCAGTTTTTCAACCGGTTCTCTGTCTTTTAATGCCTTTTCATGTCCACCCGGATAATTCGTCGAAAGAGCAATCTGATTTCTGAGAATGGTATCGTGTTCCCTACGAAATCTCGTAACAAAAGTATCTAAAAAGCTGAATTCTTTTTCATGCTCCAGTACCTTCACAGGGTCACTGTAGTCAATATCGGGGATTTCGTATTCTCCGATAACTTTTGCGCAACGTCCGAATAAATCAAGCGTCTCGTTAAGATTCTTTTGTCTGGTATTCTTGTCTTTCGTGGAATGATTCTTTGCAAAAGCGATAAAATCATTAAAATACTGCTCAAACTCCGGGCTCTGCGGAGTAAGATTCATGGCCTGTTCAAGGCTTATGGGGTTTTGTTTCCTGCCCATCAGATAAATAAGCAGATCAGCCTGGATATCAAGCAGATTGAGGGAAAGACCTGCATCATTCAATATAATGCCAAGTTCATTTTTGTCCTGTCGTTTATCGATATATTTGTCAATTCCGCTCTTTAAACTGTCACGGTTAAGATTCAGTCGGATATCGTCTTTTACTTTGACTAACAATTCCGGCGTGGGATGTTCAAATGCCTCCTCGGAATAGGGAGAAATCAGGCCTTCATGAATTAAGTCATTGCGCTCTGCGACAATATCTTCATCCTTTACTTTTTCCGGGGCAAAGGCATGCTGATATAAGCGTTCCGGAAGCGGACGGGACGGATCAAGATTGAAGTATTCCGTGAGGTTTTTAATCTCTCCCTCAATCTTCTTCATGTGGTTGCTTTGCTTTGCGCTGTATTTACCCGCAATCGTATTCTCGATATCTTTCTTATAGACTTCCGGAGGATTCTCAATTGTTGGCCGGCCGTTTTTCAGCGCATTCACCAGATAAATTACTTCCGCACTCTTTTTAATGCGTTCTTCCTGCGAAAGATTATTCCAATTGGTTTTTAGGAATTCCTTTTTGACCGATATGCTGTTCGCATAACGCTCCACATATGATAAATTTCCGTTCTGTAACTGATTACCGTCCATAATGAATCCTTTCTTTATCGGTGGCCGTGTTCCTTAACAAATAAAGAATACTACCCGTTGTCCAACATTTGTCCAACAAACAGAGATTATTTATAAAAAAAAGAACGCAAAAACGAAATAAAGTATAGTAACGCAAAAACGGGCGCGCATATCGCGCGCCCGCCGTTCAAAACCTTTATGAAGTCTTGATTTTCAACAGTTCCTCGGGCTTATCTGCAATTATTTCCGCTCCGAGTTCCTCCAGAACATGTCTCGGACGGAAGCCCCAGGATACCGAGATGCAGTCAACTCCCGCATTTTTCGCGGTCATTAAATCCACGTTGGAATCACCGACATAAACCGCCTCACTCGGTTCGAGTCCCATCCTGTGAAGTACTTCGTCCACCATTGCACGGTCGGGTTTTAAGGCAAATCCTTCGGTCTCTCCCATGACTTCGTCAAAGCAGTCCGGGAAGAATTTATCCACAAGCGCCTTCGTTGCAAAATCCGCTTTGTTCGAAACCACCGCGGTTTTCAGACCCTGCGCGCGAAGTTCTCTTATGACTTCCACAATTCCGTCGTAAGGTCTGGTATGATCCTCACCGTGCACCTTATAATACTCCACCATATCCCGGTACACTTCTTCGACAATTTCGGGTGAAGTATCCGCAGGCATAGCACGTTTCACGGTTTTCTTCAGGCCGTTTCCGACAAAATAATACTCTTCTTCCACGGTATGTGTCGGGAATCCGTTTTTCAGAAGCGCAAAATTGGTGGCATTCAGCAGATCCTCGATTGTATTGAGAATCGTTCCGTCCATATCGAAAACGACGCCCTTGTAACCGGGTTTGTCATACAGATGATAGGTACCTCTGCCGTGTTTCTTTACCCAGTACAACGCTTTGTCCGCCGCTTCGTAAAGCTGTTCGAAACGTCTGCCGTGTTCCGGATACACAGCAATACCGATGGAAAGCGAGATTTGTCCGGCGTATTCCTCATTCTCAAATTCTTTTTGAACCTGCTTAATCAGACGATCTGCCAGAGTAAACACCGTTTCCTTTGATTCGACATTCCTAAGGAAAATCATAAACTCGTCGCCGCCGATTCTGCCGGCAACGTCGTTTCCGCGAAAGTGTCCGTTGATAATGCGTCCGATTCTCGACAAAACATCGTCGCCGACCGCATGTCCGTGGGTATCGTTAATCTGCTTAAAGAAGTCAACGTCAATCATCAGAAGTCCGCAACAGTCGTTGCTGTTGTGATAATTGCGAATCATCATACCGATTAATTCTTCCACGGCGCCTTTATTCAAAAGTCCGGTAAGAGGATCCGTCCTGGAGCGTTTCTCAAGCTCCATTTTCAGAAGTTCTTTCTCGGTTACGTCGTTTATTAACGCAATGATACCTGTGATATTTCCGTCATCGTCGAATACGGGACGCTTTACCAGCTCTAAAAATTCACGGACACCGTCGTCATTCTCTTCGATAATGTAGTCCGTTCCCTGACCGGTTTGCAGCATCACCTTATCGGTCTCCATCGCCTTCTTTGCGTTCTCTTTATCCTTACGGATATCCAAATCCGTCTTGCCACGGATGGTCCAGTGCTTCTCGCCTTCGTGATTGATGTGATGCCAGTACTGCGTACAGAAAACATATCTGCCTTCCGCATCCTTTAAATAGATATTGGAAGGAAGCTGCTTAAGCATTTTCTGCATCTCGGAATAGGTAAAGGAGTCCTTTGCGCGGATGGCGTTCTGAACACGTTTTACGATTTGTTCGCGGAATCCGGGCGGATACAAAAGATCCGCGAATCCGTTTTCAAAGCAGTCCATATCCGACGCGTCCGGTGTATGATCGATGACTGCAATAACGGGAACGGAGGCATATATTTTATCCTGAGCCAACAGTTTGAGAATCCGGTATCCGGATGCACGCGTTAAATCCAGGTCGACAAGAATGCCTACAATCTCGTCGATTCTTTCGTCGACAATTCGAAATCCCTCATCTTCGGAATTCACGGTTTCGATATTGAAATCATTTGATAAAAGCTTGGTAAATTCTTCTTCCAGTTCGCTCTTCGGAAGAATCAGTAAGAGTGTTTTCATTTCCCTTAAAACCCTCCCCAAAATGATGCATATATTATACCACCATTATTGAAAATCGCATCCTCATTTGCTATAATTTTTTTGTGTTTATTATGTTCTTTTTGATTCTTTTGAAATTAAATTTATCAGTTTTGGAGGATTTTCCCATGACAGTGAATGACGTGATTAAACTTTTGGATGCTACTCCCTTAACCTGTGAGGACCAGCTTGACCGCGAGGTTTTGAGCGCATGCGGCTCCGATATGATGAGCGACGTGCTTGCATTTGCAAAGACCAAGTGCGTACTGTTGACCGGACTTTGCAATCCGCAGGTAATCCGTACCGCTGAAATGATGGACATTGTCTGCATCATCTTTGTTCGCGGCAAAAAGCCCGATGAAGCAATGATGGAACTTTCCCGCGAGGAAGGAATTCCTTTGCTTGCCACTCCGCACAGAATGTTCTCCGCATGCGGAATTCTTTACGAACAGGGATTACGCGGAGGTGTTGAGCATGGCTGATGTTTTGGAATTCACCTATCAGGTATCGGATGAAGATTTTACCCGTGCAGGCGAGGCCTCTTCCGATGTAAAGAAAAAATTGAAAAAACTGGGTGTTTCTCCGGACGTCATTCGTCGTGTTTCCATCGCTTTGTATGAAGGCGAAATCAACATGGTCATTCATGCAAACGGCGGAAA
>CADCOL010000117.1 GCA_902803015.1 uncultured Lachnospiraceae bacterium
CAGCTCAAGTTTAAAATCATAAACCTTTGCAGGATCGAATGTGGATTCTTCCCTGTCCACCTTCGACATATCCATAAGGATTCTGTCAAAATCCAAAGCAGACGTATTCGAACGAAGCAGATCCGTTCTGCCGACCAGTTCGTCTACGGTACGCACACCGAATTTCGCCATATATTCACGCAGCTCTTCTGCGATAAACTTCATGAAGTTCTCCACATATTCCGGTTTTCCCGCAAAACGTTTGCGAAGTTCCGGATTCTGTGTCGCAATACCCATCGGGCAGGTATCCTGATGGCAGACACGCATCATAACGCATCCCATGGTTACCAAAGGCGCGGTTGCAAAACCGAATTCTTCGGCACCAAGAATCGCAGCAATCGCAACATCACGACCGCTCATCAGTTTACCGTCGGTTTCGATACGAACCTGATTACGAAGTCCGTTCTGCACCAGTGTCTGATGTGTTTCCGCAAGACCCAGTTCCCAGGGAAGTCCTGCATTGTGAATGGAGCTTAAGGGTGCCGCACCGGTACCTCCGTCATAACCGGAAACCAGAATAACCTGCGCACCTGCTTTGGCTACACCCGCCGCAACCGTTCCGACACCTGCTTCGGAAACGAGTTTTACGGAAATTCTTGCATTCTTATTGGCATTTTTTAAGTCATAAATTAACTGGGCCAAATCCTCAATGGAATAAATGTCATGATGAGGAGGCGGGGAAATGAGGGAAACACCCGGTGTGGAATGTCTGGTTTTTGCAATCCACGGGTAAACCTTCTTTCCGGGAAGATGCCCTCCTTCCCCGGGTTTAGCGCCCTGCGCCATTTTAATCTGTAATTCTTTTGCGGAAACCAGATATTTGCTTGTAACACCGAAACGTCCGCTGGCTACCTGCTTGATGGCACTGCTTCGGTCGTTCTTTGTTCCTGCGGATGCAATACGTTCATCGGACTCGCCGCCTTCACCGCTGTTGGATTTACCATGCAGGTGGTTCATTGCAATCGCAAGTGTTTCGTGTGCTTCTTCCGAAATGGAACCATAGGACATTGCACCTGTCTTAAAGCGCTGTACGATTTCGTCCACGCTTTCCACTTCGCTTATATCGATTCCCTCTGCAGGGAAATTGAAATCAAAATAGGAACGAAGATAACCGGTCTCTTCTTTATCCACCATGTCGGTGTACTGTTTAAACTTCGCATAGTCACCTTCACGCGTTGCCATCTGCAGCATATGGATGGTCTGAGGATTATAGCGGTGCTCTTCACCCTGTGCTCTCGACTTATGGCGTCCGAGTGCGGTAAGTTCCGTATTTACGGGAAGTCCCAGAGGATCGAATGCGAGGTTGTGCTGCTTCTCCACTGCCTCTCCGATTTCTTCCAGCGTAATGCCGCCGATACGGCTTACGGTACCGGTAAAGTACTCATTAATCACTTCTTCGGAAATACCGATTGCTTCGAAAATTTTACTTCCCTGATAGGAACGGATGGTAGAAATACCCATCTTCGAAGCAATCTTGATGATGCCCTGATGAATGGCATGATCGTAATCATCCACAGCCGCATAGTAGTCTTTGTCAAGCAATCCTTCCTCGATTAATTCCTCAATCGTTGCATGTGCGAGATACGGGTTTACCGCAGATGCACCGAAACCTAAAAGGGTTGCAAAATGATGCACCTGTCTGGGTTCGCCGGATTCGAGAATCAATGACATGGCCGTACTCTTTTTGGTACGTACCAGATACTGATGTACTGCAGCAACCGCAAGCAGGGAAGGAATTGCCAGATGGTTTTCGTCCACACCGCGGTCGGTAAGAATCAAAATGGTTGCGCCTTCTTTATATGCCTTGTCGACTTCCACAAAGAGATGGTCGATGGCACGCTTGATGGAGGTACCCTTGTAGTAAAGAATGGATACTTTTGCTGCCTTCAATCCTTCTTTTTTCAGTTCCGAAATCTTTAACAAATCCAGATCGGTAAGAATCGGATTCTGAATTTTCAAAACATGGCAGTTCTCCGGTTTTTCTTCCAGAAGGTTACCGTTCTTGCCCACATACAAAGATCCGGAAGTAACGATTTTTTCACGTTCCGCATCAATCGGCGGGTTGGTAACCTGCGCAAAGAGCTGTTTAAAATAATAGAACAACGGCTGATACTGTTTGGATAACACCGCAATCGGAGTATCCACACCCATGGCTCCGATCGGTTCGATGCCGTTTAAAGCCATGCCGTAAATACCTTCACGATAATCCTCGTAGTTGTAGCCGAATGCTTTCTGCAAAGCACCGCGCTCTTCTTTCGTATATGCGGGAACCTTGTGATTCGGGATTTTAATATCTTTCAGATACTGAAGATTGCCGTCCAGCCATTCGCCGTAAGGCTCTCTTTTTGCATATTTTTCTTTGATTTCGCTGTCCTGATAGATAACGCCTTCCCTGGTGTCCACCAGGAGCATCTTTCCGGGATGCAGACGTTCCTTCTTTAAAATATGACTTTCCTCGAGAGGCAGAACACCGACTTCGGAGGAAAGAATCAGGCGGTCATAATCCATAACATAATATCTGGAAGGACGAAGTCCGTTACGGTCCAAGATTGCGCCCATTACATCACCGTCGGAGAACAGAATCGATGCCGGTCCGTCCCACGGCTCCATCATGGTTGAATAATACTGGTAGAAATCTCTTTCTTCCTGCGAAAGCGTATCGTTGTTTGCCCAGGGTTCCGGAATTGCTATCATTGCAGCAAGCGGAAGATCCATTCCGCTCATCATTAAGAACTCGAGAACATTATCCAGCATTGCGGAGTCCGATCCGCTTTGGGAAATAACAGGCAGAACCTTCGTCATGTCTTCCGCGGAAAATGCATTCGTATGCATGGTCTCTTCGCGGGCAAGCATTTTATCCGCATTGCCTTTAATCGTATTGATCTCACCGTTATGCACGATTAAGCGGTTCGGATGCGCTCTTCTCCAGCTCGGTGTGGTATTGGTCGAGAATCTGGAATGTACGGTGGCAATTGCGGAAGTATAGTCCTCATCCTCTAAATCTTTATAGAAGGTACGAAGCTGACCAACCAGGAACATTCCTTTATATACAATCGTTCTGCAGGATAAGGAAGGAATATAGGTAGAATCCGCACCCTGCTCAAACTCACGGCGAACGACATAGAGCATACGATCAAAATCAAGGTCGGTTTTAGCACTTTCCGGACGCTTGATAAATACCTGGCAGATGGAGGGCATGCATTCCAAAGCCTTGCTTCCGAGAACACCGGGATTGGTCTCTACATCTCTCCAACCGAGAATGGTAAGACCCGCTTTGCGCACGATGGTTTCAAACATGGCTTTGGCACGACGTTTCTTAAACTCTTCCTGCGGGAAGAAAAAGAAACCGACACCGTACTGACGCTTTCCGGGCAACGCAAAACCAAGCTCTTTGCATTTTTTAGCAAAGAACTCGTGAGGAATCTGTGTTAAGATTCCGACGCCGTCACCGGTTTTGCCTTCGGCATCCTTACCGGCTCTGTGCTCTAAGTTTTCCACGATACATAATGCATCGCTTACAAGCTTATGGCTTGCCCTTCCTTTGATATCGATGACTGCACCGATACCGCAATTGTCATGCTCAAACGCCGGGTCGTATAAACCCTGTCTTTTGCTTTGATTGTAGCTTTGATTGTCACTTTCGCTCATAGCCTTTGCCTCCTGTTACCGAGGATATAAAAGTAAAAAATAATAAAAAAAGCGCCCTTTGTGAGCCGAAGCTCACAAAAGACGCCATTGCCTTTTCAAACGATACTATATATCACTTTGTTTTCTTTGTCAACAGGTGATTAGAAGATGTTCACCCGCTACATCATTATACACTTCGCAATTTCGATCACTGACATCATAGACATGCACAATATCTTTAAGAATTCCTTCTTTGTCGAATTCCGAAACCAGATCTTTTGAAGTCGCAAGTTTTTCCGGCGAATACTGAATGGTTTTTTCATTATGAAAAACCGCTGTATACAGAATTTCCGCTTCCACCAGGTCCTGGAAAATATGGCTTCCGTATGACAATTCCGGATTGTACCCGGCTTTGGATTCTTCTGCCTCGCATATGATTTCGAATGCGCTGATATCCGAAAATGCCGTCGGAACACCAAGTTCCGGCGAAGAGGTTCCCACTCGTCCCGGGACAATCAGCATCATATGCTTTCCCGCATCACGGTATTGCCAGTTAATTCTGCCGATCAGCTTAGCCACAAGATCTTTTTCTTTATACGGCATATTGTAATATCCCACCGGATCCACACTGACAATGATATCCAGTTTCGTCGCTTTGGAGATTCCCATGGAAGCACCTTTGCTCTCCAGGAAAATCCTTTCTTTCGGAATATCCGCAGGAATTACGGTACCGGTTTTTCCTTTCTGTACCTGAAGGGGACGGCATTGCAGAAGGTCGATGGAATACTCCCCGCTCTCCGAAATATTAATCGTAAATTCGGTATCGACCGGGTACTCGTATTCTTCCTCGATACAGTGAAGCATCCGCCTCATCTGTTCCATCAGAGTCTTATTCGAAACGAGACCCTTGCAGGAGATGAATTTGACATCTCTGTCCCTTCCCATTTCGCGAAGCCTGCGTTCCGCATCAAAATCGTGCTCCAGCAGGATTTTATCCAGATATTTCGGAATGTCTTTCTCCAAATCGGAAAGGGAATATCTCTTCAGTGTCCGCTCCGACATATCGATTACTTCCGCTTTTCCCTGCGAAAACTTATGCTTGTCCGCGGACGAAGAATACGACGATTTTTCCGGCAAATCCAGATTTACAATTCTCGGATACGAACCTTCCGTTCTGTCCACCGCAGAAGTTCCAAGTCCCATCACAAGACGCAGCATCCCGGCCGTGGGATCGCTGTCCTTCATGATTTTATACGGGCTGTAGGAATAGCCGACACCTGCCGCACACGGCATATAGTTGGAGCCGTAATAGGAGCCCGAAACACGCTGTATCAAAAGAGCCATCTGCTCATCACGCTGATCAAGACCTCTTCTTTTCCGGTAGTCCAGTGCCGAAAGACTCATGGAACTGGCATATACCACTTTGATGGCATGTTCAAATTCTTCAAGCCGTTCCTCTAAGCTTCCACGATTTACGCAGAATACGGATTCATATTTTCCGGCAAATGCATTTCCGAATCCGTCCTCGAGAATACTACTGGAACGAATGATATAAGGATCCTGACCATAGTATTCGATGATTCGGATAAACTGTTCCTTCATCGACTGCGAAAAAGTTCCGTTCATTAATCCCTCGGCAAACTCTGATGCCAGCGCGAAATATCCCTCATCGGTTCTTTGCCGGATTCTGGTATCCCAGAGATTGTTGTCCACAATATAGGTATAGTACACGTCCGAGCCGACATAGAAGGAATCGTGCGGTTCCAAAACTTCGCTGATATCCTCTTCCCGATTTCGGATGATGGCTCTTGCAAGCAGCATTCCGCATGCTTTTCCTCCGATCATTCCGGTGCCGACCATATGATCCCGGACCTCGAAATAATCCTTCGGTGTAAAATGCTTCTTTACCATCTCA
>CADCOL010000118.1 GCA_902803015.1 uncultured Lachnospiraceae bacterium
ATGTCGCCCTTCTGCTTCTTCATATTGTTTTTTGCAATAAAGAAATAACGATACATTTTACCACCCCATGTTCTGAAGGAATGTCTTTAATCTGTAGTGTCTGTCCTTTGCTTCTTCGATGTACGGATTGCTTTCGTCCTTGTAATCGCCCTTATACTCGCCGAGTGTGATTTCGTCGCAGATTACACCGTCGGCAAGATAGATGATTCTGGAGCCGCGCTCCGCTGCCTTGAAGGTGTGGGTTACCATGACGATACTCTGTCCTTCTTCATTTAACTCGGATAAAATATCCAAAACGTTGTCCGTATTCTGGGAGTTCAACGCACCGGTCGGTTCGTCTGCGAAGAGAACTTCGGGATGATTGATGACACCGCGTACCACGGCGACACGCTGCTGCTGTCCGCCGGAAAGCTGTGCCGGGAATTTTCTCCAATCCGTTGCGGTCATGTCAACCTTCGTAAGAAGGGTTTCCGCACGGTTCGTAAGCGCCTTGCGGTCGGTATTCTTCAAAAGACCGCATACCAGGATGTTATCGAGTGCGCTCATCGAGTCATTTAAATAGTTTTGCTGAAAAACGAATCCGACGTGATCGCGGCGGAAACGTGCAAGTTTGTCGTTGCTGTATCCTGAGATTTCGATGCCTGCGCCGCCGTTTGCGATGCCACCCTTCTCGTCTTCGCTTACATAGTAGGTAATTGTACCCAGACTCGGACGATCCATCCCGGAAAGTGCGTACAGTAATGTACTCTTTCCGGATCCGGAGTTACCCATGATTACGGTAAAATCGCCCTTGTAGATGGAGAGATTAAGGTTTTTCAAAACGTGCTGCTGCACCGATTCGTTCGAGAATGTCTTTGATAAATCTTTTGCTGTAAGAATTGTTTCCATACTATCCTTTCTGCTGCGCCTTATCTGCTGACGCGGATATCCATTCCGTCTTTCATTTCAACTTCTTCGTTCCAAACTACGATTTCGCCTTCCTTCAGTCCGGAACATACCTCTATCATATCATCATTTTTCACGCCTGTTTCAATTTCTTTTCTTACGGCCTTTTTGTCTTTTTCTACGAATACGTAGGTCTTTCCGTCTTCTTCCACTGCCGCGCTCTTCGGAATACACATGGTTCCTTCGACTGCCGCGATGCTTACCTTGGTTTTGGAATCAAGACCTAAAATGATTGCTTCGTCCGGAGTATCCAGGGTGATTTCCACGCCGACACCGGGAGTGGAGCCTGCATCGGAACCGGTGATTCTTTCGATTCTGGTAACCTTGCCGGTGTAATCGGTGTTACCGATTTTGGAGCTGGTAACCTGACCTTCTTCGATGCTCTGAATGTCGTATTTGTTAACGGTGCATTTTACAATGATTTCTTCGGAAGATGCTAAGGTTACAAGGCTCATACCCCTTACGATATCGCATCCTTCAACTACCGCGATGTCGGTTACGATGCCGTCAAACTGTGCAACGATGCCGCTCTTGGATGCTTCGAGCTTCGCGATGGTTTCTTTGGAAGTAAGTTCTGCCATTGCCTTCTGTGCTTCGAGTGCTTCCTTCTGTCCTGCGGTTAATCTGGAAGTATCGGTTGCTGCCTTCTGGCTTTCCATCAGTGCTTTGTATTCCTTAAAATTCGTAAGCTGAACGGTGAGTCTGTTGATCTCTTCCTGCATTGCGATGACTTCCGGAGAAGCCTGCTGTTCGTATGCGTTCTTCTGAACAAGCTGCTGATATTTCTTGTATTCTTCCGCATCGTCCGATTTTTCGATTGCGCTCTGCTGATATCCTGCGCCGTCCTTTGCAAGTGCGCCCTGCTTCTCTAACAGTTCGTTCTGTTTTACGCGAAGCGCTTCTTCGGTATCTGCAATCTGCTGATTCAAAACGCCGAGGTTGCGGACTGCTTCGTTGTATAATGCCTGAACTCTGTTGCCCTGCTCGATTGCATTCTTGTATGTTCCTTCACTTGCCTGTGCATCGTACTCTGCAAGTGCAATCAGGTAGTTGATTCTTTCTTCGTCGAAGGAAACCAAAAGATCACCTTTCTTTACGGAATCGCCGGTCTTAACATGGACCTTTGCAATCTGTCCGTCTGCTTCGGAGTACAATGTCTGGTACTTTGCCGATGCGACCGTTCCGTTTAACTCAACGGACTGTGCGATGTCGCCGCTTGATACTTTGTAAGACTCTACTTTCATGGAAGCGTTTGCGTAAATGGATACGCCTGCTACGATTGCTGCGGTAATCACTGCGGTTCCTGCTGCGATGAATGCTGCTCTTTTCTTTCCTTTTTTCATTTTGACACCTCTTTCGTTTATCTCTCGTTTTTAACTTACACTTTTTACTGTTTCGGCGTCGCAATGAAAAACTTCCGTACGCCTTTTGCTGATACTACTGTATCGCATTTGCATACGGAAGTCTTAATCTGGTTCTTGTGCAATTCTTAATTAATCCTTAATTATGAAATTCTTAACCGCGTGCCTCCATCACGGCTCCGCACGACGGGCAGAACTTGCCGGTTACGCCTCTCTGGCCGCATTTGCAGGTCCTTCCTTCGCCGGAATCACTGATGTCGCTGCTGCCGGAGCTTACGCTTTTCATTTTTACATGACGCTCGGAAAGCTGCTTGTCTTTCGGCCATGCCACGCTGTAGGAAATGTTAAGAACCACTTCCTTCTTCGGCTCTGCCTTGATTTCCCAGCGAAGTTCACCGGTCTCTTCATTATATGCAGCATCGGAGATTACGAGTTTTTCCACAACAATGTTTTTCTCCGTGGAAATCGGGAGCTGATCGATAATCAGTACATCCACGCTTTCGGAAGAATTGTTTACGAGGCTGATTCTCGAAGCGCGCATCTGCTTTTTCTGATTCTTCAGGAGTGCTTCCTGCGTCTTTCTCGGAAGGTCCGTGCGCACAACGGTAAGGCGCTCGTCGTTGCCGAGCGAAAGATTAAACGTATCGGTATCGGAATTCGGATTGATGTAAAATTCACCCGCGAAAATATCCTTTAAATATACGGAAGCCTTCGCCGGCTGCAGCGGCCAGTCGGTGGATACGATTTCCGCTGTCATAAAGCATTTATCGGATACCTTCGGGATGCAGAGTACATGATACTTTGCGTCCACGGTAAAGTTCTTTAAATCCGCCAGATTGCCGGAAGTGTCACTGAGAATATCGCGAAGTCCCGGAAGTTCGAATGCGGTCATGCTCTCTTCTTCGGATACGGTTGCTTCCTCGGTCTGCATCGCAGACATCATTTTCATGGCATTCATATCCATCATCGGTGCTGCGGATGCCTGCATCATCTGCGCGCCGCCTGCTGCCATGGAAGCTGCTGCCATTCCCATAAAGGCATTCATCGGTGGCGCCTGCATTACGGGACGCGGCGGCTCATAGAAGGATAACTGCAGGCTCTGAAGTTCGGGAATTTTATCCGTTGCAACGGGATTACCGGAATATAAAGTTACCTTCGCCTGTTTCCAGTCCTCGCCGGATGACTGGCGGATGCGAGCTTTCATGCTGACGGAAAGAGGCTCGGTCACGCCTGCAAAACGCACTTCGTACTTCGGTGCCCAGCTGCCGGCCGTTTCCTGGTACTGTAATAAGAACGGTACTTCGCAGGCCTCGTCCACGGTAACTTCCGCAAGAATCAGCGGTTTCGCTTCGTCCTTTGCAACCTCGTCGAGCTCTTTGCCGAGTACTTCCTGCATCTCGGTCAGTTCCTTTACTTCCTTGTGAAGCGCAAGAAGCTGCTCCGGGAGCTTGTCCATGTATTCCTGCTGTTCGCTTAATGTAATATTGGTGCGATA
Source organism: uncultured Lachnospiraceae bacterium (assembly GCA_902803015.1). Classification (GTDB taxonomy): domain Bacteria; phylum Bacillota; class Clostridia; order Lachnospirales; family Lachnospiraceae; genus UBA3766. The sequence goes on from CADCOL010000118.1 coordinate 3,802, forward strand.
GGAAAAGTTTGCGTTGCTTTTCTTAAGCTCCGCCATGTAATTGCAGGTATCAATCTGGTATGCAAGATCCGCAACGCGTTTCTTGATTCTCTCGGATTCCTTTTCCTCTGCCGGAATTGCATCGTCCAGGCTGACAATCTGCATGTTCGCAGCCTTTACGTTCGGCGGGAATTTTAAAAGGAACGTGCCCGTATCCGCCGTCTTTGTCATGCCGGATACATAGAGCATGTTGCGTCCCGCTTCCAGCTTCGCCACGCCTGCGCGATACACCGTCGCGCTGCGTCTGTAAATCCCGACTTCTTTTACCTCTGTTTTTGCTATCATAAATCTTCCCCCTTTATTAAAATCGGCACCCCGCATGGGGTGCCGTTTCGTTTTACTTGCGTCCCTTCGTGCGAATCTCTTCGGTAACGAGCTTGATGAACTCATCAAACTTCACGGTTGTGGTTTCTTTCTCGCCGTGCAGACGGTAGGAAATGTCGCCGGCCTCGGCTTCGTTCTTTCCGACTACCACGATGTAAGGCACTTTCTGAATCTGTGCCTCACGCATTTTATATCCGAATTTCTCGGAACGGTCATCGAGTTCTACACGCACATCCTGATCAAAGAGTGCATCGACAACCTTCTTCGCATATGCGTTAAGTTCTTCATCATCATTCTTAATCGGCAGAACCTTCACCTGCGTCGGAGCAAGCCATGTCGGCAGGTTACCCTTGGTCTCCTCTAAGATGTAAGCCATGAAACGGTCGATGGAACCAAGGATTGCACGGTGCAGTACAACCGGTGTCTTCTTCTCGCCGTCCGCATCGATATAGGTTAACTCAAACTTTGCGGGTAAGCAGAAGTCAAGCTGGCAGGTGGAAAGCGTAATCTCCGCACCGATTGCCGGCTTTACGTTTACGTCAAGCTTCGGTCCGTAGAATGCAGCCTCACCGATTTCCTCGGTATATTCGATTCCGATTTCGTTCAAAGTCTGACGAAGCCCTTCCTCTGCGGTATTCCACATCTCATCATCGGGATGATACTTCTTGGTATCCGCGGGATCGCGCAGCGACAATACGCAACGGTAATCGGTAATTCCGAAATCTTCGTAAGTGGAGAAAATCAAATCACATACATTCTTCACTTCATCCTTAATCTGATCCGGCGTTACGAAAATATGGGAGTCGTTCTGGCAGAAGTGACGGCCACGCTCGATACCTTTCAAAGTTCCGGAAGACTCAAATCTGAAGTCATGCGCAATTTCCGCTAAGCGAATCGGCAACTCCTTGTAAGAGTGCGGGCGGTTTGCGTAAATTCTCATATGGTGCGGGCAGTTCATCGGACGAAGGACAAAGTTCTCGCCTTCCACTTCCATGGCAGGGAACATGTTCTCTTTGTAATGATCCCAGTGACCGGAAGTCTTGTAAAGATCCACGGTACCTACGCAGGGAGTCAGTACGTGTAAGTATCCGAGCTTCTGCTCTTTCGTACGAATATAATTCTCAAGTTCCTGCCAGATGATATATCCGTTCGGTAAGAACATCGGAAGTCCGCGGCCTACGAGATCGTCGGACATAAACAGCTGCATATCCTTGCCGATTTTACGATGGTCACGTTCCTTTGCCTCTTCAAGAAGCTTTAAATGCTCTTCCAGCTCTTCCGGAGTCGGGAAGCAGACACCGTAAACACGGTTCATAACCTGCTTCGTTGCATCGCCCTTGAAATATGCACCGGAGTGCTTTACAAGTTTAAAATTACGGCAAAGCTTTACGTTGTCCACGTGAGGTCCGCGGCAAAGATCGGTAAAATCGCCCTGATCGTAGCATGTGATGGTTCCGTCTTCCATACCGGAAATTAAATCCAGCTTGTACGGGTCGTCCTTGAACATCTCCAAAGCCTCCGCCTTGGTGATCTCGCGGCGATAGATTTTTACGCCGGTCTTGGCAACCTTCTTCATTTCTTTTTCGATTGCTTCAACGTCTTCGTCGGAAAGCATTACCTCGCCGAGGTCCATGTCATAGTAGAAACCTTCCTCTACAACAGGTCCTACCCAGAACTTGGCATTCGGATATAAATGCTTTACTGCCTGCGCCATTAAGTGCGCACAGGAGTGGTTGAGTACGTGAAGCGCTTCATCTTCCTTGAAATTAACCATAATACATCTCCTTTTGTTGCAGGCTCTCGCCCATGTTAAAATATAAAAAAGCACCCTTACCACAAAGATAAGGGTGCGTTGTTCACACACGGTTCCACCTTACGATTTCACTCTGTTTCGTCTGTAACGGGACTGCCCGTAGAGTTTATGGCTTATGCCTTTCTTACTCTCGGCTCGGGAGTGGTCTTCACATCCTTCGTGTTGGCGGTTTCCAGCCTCGTCCGCCTCTCTGGTAACACGCTTAAAATGTTACTCTTCTCCGTCATTGCTTTTCTCAATTATTTAATTTATCACAAATATCGGCGTCTGTCACTATAAAATAAATATTAAATCTTCTTCAGCACCATCTTGCCGTCCGGATATTCCACCATGTCGCCGCCAACTTTGAGTTCGTCCCACGGAGACTGCTTCTCGCCGAACATTTCGCGTTCTTCGCCGGAATTGTAATAGTACTTGCCGTCAACCGCTTTCCACTCCTTCGGTCCTTCGGGGCTAAAATAGCCGTCCTTCACCTCTCCAAGCTCTCCGGATGCAATTGCCGCGTCAATCTGCTCCTGGGAAACATTCGAAGGTATCTTCATCCAGGTAATGACCTTGTGATCATCGGTAAACTCGGTACGGGTATTGAACACCATCATTGCCATTTCAATCTGGTCCTCGGAAACCTCACCCTTTTCCCTGCCTGCATTTAAGCCTGCCAGGGCATCTTCCTTTGTCATCACGGTGAAGGACTCTCCGTCAAACGAAAGCGCCATATAGGTTTCGTAGGTTCCCACGATTTCCTTTAAGGAATCATCGCCGGCCATGTCGCCGATATCGTCTTTCTTCTCTACCGTAATCACGCCGTCGGCGATTTTCTTCATAGCAATTGCAAGAATGCCGAGGCTGAATACAAGGTGTGTTCCTTCACTCAGCTGCAGTTTCTCAACCGCATCGAGAAACGCACCCTGCGGAAGATCCAGGAATCCGTTTAAAGTGTAGTGGAAGCCGAACATCTCGGTCTGCTCCCAGGTTCCCTTCTCCTCTTTGCCGGTCGCGGTATCCTTCATCACCATCGTATGATCCTCGAAGAATTCATACGTGATGCAGGAAAAATCCCTGCCGTCGTTCGACTTGAATTCCGTCGCCGGAATGTGAGCCAGATCATTCGAGAACGCGTTTACGATGTAGTCCACCTGCCACGTTCCGACAATTGTCCTCAAACCCTCTTTTAAGAAATACTCGTCTACTGCCATTTTGTAATCCCCCTTTTAAGATATATTTAGCGCTCCCCGGCGTTGCCGGAGAAAATGCTTACTTCCCCAGATACTCCAATCCCAGCATCGTAAGATCGTCAAACTGCGGCGCACTGCCGACGAATGTATTCACGCTCTGATGCACGCGCTCCAGCGTTTCTTTCATCTTGTAATCCTTGATGCCGTTTAAGCGGTCAACCAAACGCTCCATCGTGTACATATGGTCGTTTGCATCCGTTGCCTCGGGCACGCCGTCCGTGTAGACAAAGATTTTATCTCCGACGCCGAGCTCAAATTCGTGATTCTTGTACTTGATTCCGGGCATGGTCGCAAGCGCGATATTATGCTTCGTCTTGCGTTCTTCGTAGCCGATGCCCTTGCGGTAAATAACGGGATTCTCGTGTCCGGCGTTTACCTCAATCACCTTGCCGGTGGAAATCTCCAGAATGCCCATCCAGAGCGTACAGAACATCTCTGCCTCGTTGTGCTCGCAAAGCTCGTTGTTAACGAATTCAAGAACCTCCGCAGGGGTACCGCCCATACGCGTACGCATCGTAACGAGGATGTTCGTAACCATCATAAACAGCGCCGCCGGAATACCCTTGCCGGAAACATCGCCGATGACAAGAGCCAGATGGTCGTCGTCCACTAAGAAGAAGTTGTAGAAGTCGCCGCCGACCTCTTTCGCGGGATCCATGGATGCATAAATATCGAATTCCTTACGGTCCGGGAAAGCCGGAAAATCGTTCGGAATCGAATTCGCCTGAATGTCCCTCGCGAAGTTCAGCTCCGCAACGAAACGCTCCTTGTCCGCCGTAATCGTCGTTAAGTTGTTCATGTATTCGACCATGTCCGTCTCCATCGCGTCGATGGACACAGCCAGTTTGAGAATATCCTGATATTTGCTAAGCTCCCCGAGCGGCTCGCCCTTTGTTTTTTCTTCGGAAAATCTGGAAGCTTCTTTCGCCGCTTTTCTCACCGGATGGATAACCTGACGGCGGATGAAAACCGTTGCGAAAACAGAACCAATAACGGAAACCAAAAGGGTTAATATTGCGATACGTGCCAGAAATCCTCTTCTGGCCTGGGTTACCACGCGCATCGGACGCTGCATGCAAAGAATCGCAACGACATCGCCATCGGAATTATGCACCGGTACAAGCGTTGTGATATGCGGATGCTGTCCGTTCAGGCCGTCGAAACGATAGATGGTTTCATACAGGGAGCCTTCTTCATAAATCGCATGATAAATCACGCGGTACTCGTCATTCGTGGTTTCGCGTTGGAAGCCCAGTTCCCACGGCGTGTAGTCCGTATTGTCGACTTCGTTGTCACAAAGGTTGAAAATACTGGTAAAACTGCCGTAATCGGCCTGATCGACCTTAATAACATAGAGAAGGGATGCATGGATTTTATGGCAGTATGAGTTGAGATATTTGGAGATACGTTCGTATTCCTCCATCTCCCCGCCTCTTAAATAATCATCGATATGGTCGCCGTTTACAAGCGTCGTTGCCGTATCCGCCATGTGATAAGTGGTTTCCGCATACTCACGCTTATAGGAATCGGTAAAGCTGTAATAACCGATTGCACTGACTACGACGCCGAAAATAAACAGCATCAGAATCATCGCACCGATGACATTTAATGACATGCTGGAAGTCAGTTTTTTGATTACTTTCATTTCAGTCCCTCGCAGGAATTATTAAATAATTTTTCGAATAATAACTGTTTATTATTATAACATATTTTAGGCATGCTCTGTCGTTTCTTTTTGTTTTTCTGCAGGATAACTATCTTATCTTCAGCGACCTCAGGTACATCTTCTGCTCGTCAGTAATCCGGTAGCTTTCCACTGCCTTCTGAATCGTTTTGTTATGTGTCCACTTGTCAAGTTTATGTTCCCCGATGTACGGAATCACCGCATCATACTGCTTTGCAAGCGCCGTCGCAAAGTACCACGCAATCATCATGTTAACGTAGTATTCGTCGGACTTAAGTTTCGCCACCATTGCAGGATATTTCGGGTCAAAATCCTCATCCAGATAGTGCTCCATCAACATCCCCACACCGAATCGGATGGTAAATGTTTCTTTGGATTTCATCCAGACTTTAACATGCTTTAAAAGGTCCTCTTTATGCTTTTTAAAAATCTTCGGCGACATCTGATCGCAGGTCGCCCAGTTGTCCACATACGGAAGAAACTTCTCCAGTTCCTCCATGCAGGCATCATAATCTTTCATGCCGGAGATGATAAATGCATGCAACTGGTTTTCGTCAAAGTACCGGTGCGGAAGGTCACGCATAAACTCCTCGCAGGCCAAAAGCTCACTTGCTACACCGGACTTTGCTCCCTTCGCACCGGCTTTGGAAGTCTTCTCTTCCGCTCTCCCTGACTGAAGTATTTCCTTCGCTAATGCTCTGAGCGCCGGCGTGCGGACTCCGATCATATTCTCTTTCTCCACTGTCGGCGACAATCCGGCCGAAAAATCGCGGTATTTTAAATCCTGCAACTCAAACAGTTTCTTTCTGATTTCTTCCGTTGTCATCGAAACTCTCTCCTTTACCTTATAAAGCAGTTTTATCCCCATCTTCTGCTATTATATATTATAATGGATATTGTCAGTTGTGTAATTAACGAAATCGGAAATGATAAATCAACACGGAGGATAAAAAATGAACGAACTTTGTATGATTATTAAAGATACCGTAGTGCCGAATTTTATGAATATCAGAACTTCTCTTCAGACCTATGACCGCGACGCACTTTGCTGCGGCTCTCCCTGCTGGCGCTGGGCATATCACGCACTGCATTCCGCGGATAAATGGTTTATTAACCCGTTCGTATACGACGAACCGTCATTTCACGAAGAAGGAATGGACAATCCGGATAATCCTACATCTGTCGTACTAAGTGATGAACAGCTCCTCGAGTATCTGGATCAAATTGAAGCGAAAACCCTCGCATACCTCGATTCCCTCACCGATGACATGCTGTATGAAAAACCGGAGAACTGCATCTACACCCGTATGGAACTTGTCCTTCGCCAGTACAGACATCTTTCTTTCCATACCGGCATGCTGAACGGACAAACCGCCGTCGCAACCGGTCAGTTCCCGATGTGGGTATCGCAGGCTGACAAGTATGTCGACGACGGTGTATTCTTCGGTCGTTACCGCAAAGGGCAGGTAACTGCATCGAAATAATTCCTTCGCAATTACTCCTTTGCTATATTGTTTCAAGCATCGGCAGAATGCTTCCTTCTATGAAGTCCACCCTGTCGAAAATCCTGGGTTTGAACGTTCCGGTCATACCGACCGAAACGTTCTTTTCCTTATTGACGTAAATAATGTTTCCGCTGTCGCCGATGGCCGCGTACACTTCCCGGTCATCAAACGGTTTGTACCAAAGGTACCCGTAATTCATGAAGCCAAAGCGTTCACCGAGTTTCAGATGCGGTGCAATCATCTCACAAATGTAGTTCTTTGAGATAATCTGCTTTCCGTCACACAGTCCCTCGTTTAAAACCAGCTCTCCGAGTTTTGCCATGTCGCAGGCCGACATGCACAGTCCCCAGCCTGCAGTCACCGAACCCTGTGGATCCGAATACCACTCATTTTTCCTTGGATTCTTGTTCATGAAAAAATCAAACTGATCTTCTTTGGAACTGTCTCCGTGAATCACATGTTCCGCAATTCCGAGCGGTGCAAAAAGTTCGCGGTTTGCAAGATCGATACATTTTTCACCCGTGGCATTCTCGATAACGCCCGCCAGAATCTGAATTCCGAGCGTTGCATACTTAAACTCTCCGGTAATACCCTTCCTGCCGCCTAAGAAATCCAGCACCGTAAGCGTCCAGTCCTGCGATGTGCAGACCTTTTTCCATGGTTCCGACCGGAATTTATACGGCGCAGTCATCGTCAGAAGATGCTTTACGGTCACGTCGTAAATCGTCTTCTCGCCTCTTTTCACCGTATAGTCCGGGAAAAAATCGAGTACCTTCTGATCAACGCTTTGAATGCAGCCTTTGTCGATGGCAATTCCCGCAAGCAGCGCCATCACGCCTTTCGTCACGGAATTGATGTTCACCGCATCCGTTGTTGTAAAGCCGTGCCAGCAATCATCGTACACCGCCTTACCGTCTTTGTATGCATAAATCTGACAGATATTGCTCTCGTTTCCGGTGCTCTTTGAAACGAATCTGTGAAACTCTTCCCTGTTCATTCAGTACCTCCTGAAGTCATTGTTTTAATCATCGCCATTAATCCCACATATTTCTCTTGTTGTTCTTTTTATAGGCTTTTGCCCATTTGGATATCTCTTTTTTCATGGCATAATTTCTGGTATTTTCCTTGCCAAGATTTTTATACAACTCATATCTTTTTTCAGATAACTCACCGTTTGCAAGGGCTGCTTTTATGGCGCATCCCGGCTCAGTATCATGTCTGCAATTGCTGAACCTGCATCTGCTCATAAGTTCCACAATATCGGAAAATGTCTCATCGATGCCATCCTGCACATTCGCCATGCCGACTTCACGCATGCCCGGAGTATCTATTATGGTTACACCGTTTGAAAGTTCGATGAGCTTCCTGTATGTGGTTGTGTGCCTGCCCTTGTCATCATCTTCTCGGATCTCAGATGTTTTCATGATCTCTTCACCTGTAATTGAATTAATGAGGGTTGATTTCCCCGCTCCCGAAGAACCCATCAGGCATATGGTTGATCCGGACGTCATGTATTCCTTCAGTTCATCCAGTCCAATGCCGTAGATGGAAGAAATGGCATGGGCACGCACTTTGTCTGAAATCTGCTCCACTTCCCGCACATACCTTCCGGGATTTGTGCAAAGATCGGATTTTGTAAGGATCACGACAGGTATCGCTCCACCACCGGTGGCAATGCTAACGTATCTCGCTATACGGTTATAGCTATAATCTTCATTGAGGGATGTGACGATAAACAGGTAATCCACATTGGCTGCCATATATTGCATGACTCCGGTCTTTGCCTGATCCGGCCTTTGCAGTAAACTCTTCCTCTCACAGACTGAGAGGATCAATGAATCTCCTTGCCTGTTATACAAAAATGTCACATAATCGCCTACAACCGGCAGTTTTTCGGAATCCTCTTCATAAAAGTTTCCCTTTAACTTCGCCTGTATCTCCTGTTCCCAGAACCTGATCTTGTAACTATTTTTGTTAACTTCCGAGATTCTTCCCAGTTTTTCAACATGAAGCCACTGGCACGAAAGCTTTAACGGCTTGTAATATGGAAAGCCCTTTGTGAATTCTATTATTTCCTCTTCATCCTCACACTCCTCAAAGACAGGGGCCTCATAGAAATATCCATGAATATCTTCAAAACCTTCATTCAACGGAAATGCCATAAAGGCATCGGCATTTCCAAATGCAGGGTGATGGATATCAAAATGATCACAGGTCACAAACCCGTGCTTCGGATAATATTCCGGCTCGCCACAGATCACTATGCCCTTATATCCGGCTTCTCCAGCCAGTGTCAGCGTTTCTTTTAGCAAAAGTGAGCCTATTCCCATACTGAAATATGTCGGTTCCACAGCGAGGGGGCCAAAGGTCAAAACCTCGTGTTCTTTATCCCCATCTACCACCTTTGACTTTGAATAAAAAATAGCTCCTACGATTTTTCCGTCAAGCTCTGCAACACGGCTTAGTTCCGGCAGATATTCCTCTGCGCTTCGAAGTTTATTTACCATCAGATGTTCATTACATCCCGGGCCGTGTATATTCCAAAAAGCGCGCATTGTCATTAGTTCTGTAGCATAATAGTCTTCTTTTGTTTCTTTTCTGATAATTATATTATTCAATTTTTTGTCTCCTTTTTTATACATATGATGAATTTACAAACACTTAATAGTATGGAGACCTTTTTTAACGGAATTTAAGCTCGAATAGGGCAAAAGAAAACCGTGACAGATAAGCCACGGTCAAAAGCCAAATATATTTTATCCATGCATGGATTAAAAGGCATAAACCGAGGTCATCATACTATCTGCAATTACAATCTCAAATTTTTCAACACGCATTATGATTACCTCTCTTTCCTCTGGAATTTTTATTATTTCTCAAAATGTATCACGGACAGGCGATTAAGTCAATACTAAGTCTTGATTCAAGTGCTGATCCCTGCGGGTTTTATTTCTGGACAGAGTCAGTTTTTCCACTGAAAAATATTAAGATCAACCTTCCCGTCTATAACTGTTACCCCTTCCGCTTCCAGGAGTTTTGCCTGCGCTCCCAATCCACCGAAAGCAAATTCTCCGGCAAGTTCCCCTTTTGCATTCACAACGCGGTAACAGGGAACATTTTCAGGATCAGGATTTTTGTGAAGGGCATTTCCCACTGCTCTTGCCATCTTTTTATCTCCTGCAATCTCAGCCACCTGGGAATATGTGGCAACCATGCCGAAAGGTATTTTCTTTACCGCTTCATATATTCTCTTCGCCGGGCTGTCGCTTATCAGATCATAACTCTCGGCAATCATAAGTCTGATATCTTCATCCGGAACACTGCCATCCAAAATGATCGTATTCCAGTGTTCCTTGTTTTGATGATACCCGGGAATAACTGACTTATGGATCTGACGCCAAAAGAATGCTTTCTCAGGATCGGTCTTTACATTCAGATTGATGTAGCCGTCTTTTTCATATGTCCATAGAAACGCTTTCCGATTCCCCTTGTATCTGACAAGCTGCCAGTTTGGATCATGAAACGGAGCATCCTGATATGTATCCGGAAAAGAAAGCCCATATTTTAATACTTCATCTCTTGTTTTCATAATCGTAGTGAACAAGCGTCTATTGCTTTACTATCGCATACATTTTCATATCAACGATGTTACCGTTCTTATATGCATTACTTTTAAG
>CADCOL010000119.1 GCA_902803015.1 uncultured Lachnospiraceae bacterium
ATCCTGTTTCTTCCGGGTGGGAAGCGCATTGTAGCCGTTCTCAAAATTCTGGAACAATTCATTGGAAGATTCCCGGAATCCGTTTACAACATTTGTAATGTTGGTTTCTTTGTGCTGCAGTTTCGTCTTTTCTTTCTGAAGCTTGTCAAGCTCTACGCTGTCTTCCGTGATTCTCTTCATCAGAGCTTTGCTTTCATGATCAAGTGCATCGGCCTTCGATTGGTCGAATTTCTTTTTCATGTCATCCACTCTTACTTCCAGATTCTTTACCGAATCCTTCAGGCTCTGCTCTACGGCTTCATTGTACTCCTTCAACGCCGTATCAAGAAATTTCGCATCCTTCGGGAGTTTGGAGAAGTCCTGATCCTCTTTTTCGAGAATCGTAACAAAATCTTTCAGCTCAGGATATTTTTCAATCTGTCCGGAGTCCTTTACCGCCTGAATGGCATTTTTTAAATTGGTGGCATATTCCTTGGTTCTTTTCGCAAAGTGTTTTGCATTTCTTTCATTTTTTTCCGCATTCTCTATGTCGGAGCCTTTCGCAGCCGCGCGCTTGTCCGCATAGGTTTTTATCTTTTTCAGATATTCTTTCAGATTTGCAGCCAATTGAGGATTCTTTTCGGGATCGGGAACTCCCTTGTCCGTAAGAGTCTTTTTATATGATTCCTTTTTCGTCTCTAAATAACCGTTGAGAGCCTTTTCAAGCGGAAATTCACTGCGGCCGGCGGTATACAGGTCCACCTTCAGCAGAATTTTTTTCTCAAGTTCTTTTATAAATTCTTTCTGATCCGACTTTCCGTCATAATCGAAATGATTCGCAAACGCTCTGTCATCATCAATCGTTTTCGTGATTTTGCGCTTGAGATTGAGCGCAAGATCATATAACGGCTTGTCTTTTTCCCCATATTTCGCCCGGAGTTTTTCGTACCCTGCCATCATAACTTCATCATCTTCGGCAATCAGATAATTCATAATTTCAGGATCGTCTCTGAATGTATTTACATAGGAATGGACATCTTCCAGAACCGAAGTCCATTTATTCTCTTCTTTTCTGTTTACATGGTAAAAATCAAACGCATCCTTAAGCGTCGTCTTCAGCGCTTCTTTTTCTTTTCCTTCCGGTTCATTCTTTAACAGATCCGCAATAAACAGTTCCTCGTTATTTGCTTTTTCCGTGTCGGATAAACTTTTCTTTGCATCTTCATATTCCTGCGCTTTGATTCTTTCCAATTCAAAAGGATTAAACGGCGAATTGTTTTTCTGCGCGTCCTGAATATCATTATACGCTTTAAGCAGAGTCGTCAGTTCCTTTCGGTACTTCTCCTTATCCGCATTCGCCTTCTTTCGATCGTCTCCGTGAATCGAACTGTGCTCTTGATTATCCAACTGACGCTCAAGTTCGCTAAGTTCTTTCGCGTATTTCGGCACTAAATTGTTTGCCTTTTCTTCTTTTTGAATCTCTTCATCATAATCGGCACGTAATTTGGTGATTTCATCGGTAAGTTCTTTGATTCTTTCTTCCTTTGCCGTAATGTCTTCTTTTGTTTTGGCAAGGTCCAGATCTCCGTCATAATAAATATGCAGAAACTCTGTCTGTTTCGTTGCGTTTTGGGCAGATTCAACGAACTGGGGATCCTTACTGTCGGCTCCCCTTTTGAAATTATCCCGAAGGATATTGGCTTCCACATTTTTATATGCTTCCGCTACGCCGGAACAGGTCTTTACGGTTTCCGCAAGAATGCTGAGCGGGGAATTCTTGTGATATTCCTCGAAATTGTCCTCTTCCATGAAAACAGTCCATGCATCCTCCAAATCCTTCGCCTGGCTGTTATCGATTTTATCGAAAGAAGATGTAATCTCACCGACATTACGGGCATAGACAACCGGATCTTCATCATCCTGTATGTTGCGGATTTCTCTTTCAACAGACCTGTGAACCGTATTCATGTCACTTCGAAAGGTATAATATAAACCGCCCCTTTTTACGGCAGGAAGGAGCTTCGTTGCCGCTGCGACTTTCTTAAGCTTTGCAACATCATTGGTATTCTTGTATTTATCAATATAATCAGTCAGGTAATGCTCTATTTCCGCAAATTTATCTTGGATATCCTCTGTCTTGCTGACGGAACCGGCGATTTCGCCGAGTGTTTGGAGATTGTTTTTATTAATGACGGAATCTATAGGTAACATATGCTTATCCTCCTTTTCAAGTCATCTGTTTTTGGATTCTCTTACTTCTTCTGAAGTCCGGACTGAGACTGAACTACTTTCTCATTTACTTTCTCGTTTGCCTTCTCATTCCCTTTTTGAACCTTCTTCTGCGCCAGTTCTTCCGTACGAAGATTTTCCTGTTCATCAATTTTTACCTGCATCTTTTGCTTGGCGATTCCGATGCTGTAATCTTTCATGGTTCTTCGAATGTCGTTGTTTGTAATACCTCTCCATTTTTCAACGGATTTGTCAAATCCGAACGGATCCTCTTTGCTTACAAATTCCACAACACTTCTGAACTTCTTGTTCTCCGGCTTATCCTCCCGAAGCTGATCGATATTGTAGTCTTCCATCGCCATCAGATTCTGGATTCTCTGCATGCGCTCTGCCATGGTTTCCCCGGGCTTGAAGGAATGGATTTCATCAAATGCGTAAAGACAGTAAACGGATCTCCAGTTCATGTTTTCAAGATTCTTCCGGGTATTCTCTTCGCTCATCTCATCAAGGAATCTGCCTTCTTTACGATACTGATCCATCTGAGACATGACTGTACGGAAGTATTGTTCCACCTGCCTGATCTGATTCAGCTGCTGCTCTACAACTTCCTTACTCTCCTGAGAGTTTAAATACATTTCGAATTCCTTCTGCGGAGTGGGCACCTCTTCGTTAACAATAAGTCTGGGTGCCAGATCTTCGTAGAATTCCGGATTATTTTTCACCAGTTCTTCCACCTTCTCATTCGGATTCACACCGTCAAGCTGATTCTTTCTGTACTGCGGAATCAGATTATTCTGTTCGTTGATAAAATCTTTGGTTTCTTCCGGAATGATCCATCCCTTTGTTCCCAAAAGGTCTTTCTCAAGATTACAGAACTGATAAATCTCATTTGCGTAATTCAGACGGTAATATCTCTTGTCGGTTGAGAAGTACTCGATATGCCATTTCTGACCTTCCTTTGCAATTCTGTAGTTGTCCGCCGCAGTGGCAAGATTGGTCAGTTTTTCCCGAACCTGCTCATCCGTAAACTGTGCGAATTCTTCTTTGCTGTTTCCGAAAGCCCGCAATGCCGTCCAAATTGCATTGTATTCAGCGCTGTTTCCTTCCGTTACGGGGTTGTGTTCACGCTTTCTGCACTTGCTGAATCTGATCCGGTAATTTTCGATCAGTTTGTAAATGGAATCGGATGCATCCTTCGATCCTTCGAATTTCTTATAGTCTCTGCGTAATTCTTCTCTTTGTGTCTGAACATCCTGATACTTACGGTTTGCTGCTTTGTAAAGATCGTATCTTCCTTCAATCCGTTTACAGTTATCCTGCGCTTCCTGCAACTTTCCGGCATCTTTTACACATCTGTCACGGAAGGAAGCATAGGAATAATTCAGATATTTTCTTCCTTTGGAATCGTATTCGGACTTATAGTCTTTATACATTTTTTTCACGGTATCATAGTGCTTCCTACGCTGAGTCAGGTTATCCTCCGCTTTGTCCAGCATGTCTTTGTAATACAAATTAACATCTTTGGTCTTAAATGTCTCTTCAACAATTATGTCGTAATCGTTCTTTAACAGTTTCCCGTTTTTTACGGCTTCCTGCAGATGCCGGATTCCGACGTCGTTCTTTTTCACCTGGTCAAGCTTAATCTGATCGAGTTTCTTAACCGCATCGGCTGCAATATCACGATCGGCAATGTATCTCTTCTCAGCTTCCTTATATGCTTCTTCAATCTCCGCGGCTTTCACTGCCTCCTTTTCAAGAATGACGATGTCATCAATCTGCGTGTACCGGATGTTACCCATTTTTTCGATACAACCCGTTCTCTGCTCTTTTAAAATTTCGAGCTCGTCTTTTCTTTTTCCGTCCTTATCGGAATTGGTAATGTTGTGAATCATCTGATTAAGATACTGGAATCGCTGGTAATAAACAAAGGAATCTTCCTTCTCCACATCCGCGTATGCTTTCTTCTCTTCCTGTGCCAGGGCAGTATTAAGATTCACCAAAAACTTGTCATAATTGTATCCGCTGAGAAGTTTTCCTGTCTGCTCATGTTTCTTGGCTCCGGACTCTGTCAGAAGTCTGTTCAGGAATTCGGGATCCGGGATGACATCCTTGATCGGCTGAAACGCTTTTTGTGCTTCCATCATCTGATCATAGAGCGGGTCTCCGGGTTTATAATACTTCTTGATTGCCTGAATGCCGACATCTTCCTCTCCCAAAAGACACAGCGTGATGCCGTTTTTGTAAATGGCACTGTTGTATTTCTTGTTATACTCCTCTAAGAGTCTGCCTGCCTCTTTCCACTTATCGCCGGCAACTTTCGCCTTATAATACTTCTGTGCAGCCAAATCCGACGGGATTGCCTGTTCCGCGGGCGTATCCAGGCCGAATTCAAATCTTAAATCTTTGGCTTTCTGCACCTTTTTCTGCATCTCTTCGTGCTTTGCCCGGGCACTTTCATATTCTCTCTTGGATTCGGCAGCCCTGTTAATAAGCTTTCCTACATCCTGCGATGCTTTCTGATATTCCTGATATCCTTTTTTGATGGTTTCAAGCGCTTCTTCCGCTTTCTCTACTTCTTTTTTGCTCTTCTCGACATCCTTTGCAACATCCTGCATATTCGCATATGCCTTCTGCTGCTCGGTAATCGATGACTTTTGCAACTGTGCGTATAATTCTCTTTCCTGCTGTGAGGAATGCGCCTCCAAGTCCATCTGTGCGGCATGGACATGACGCTCCTCCGATAAAAGATTCTCCTTAATATCCTTGTAATCCCTGACGTCCGGATCGATTTCCTTTTCGTGTTTCAAAAAGCCCGACATCATGGTCAGTTCTTTATCGTCGTTCTTCAGTTTATCCACACGGCTTTCAAGATTACCCTTGTCGGTCTGCAACTTGAAAAGATCGTAGTAATAATCGATATTCATATACGCATTAATCATGGGCATCAGGGGGCGCAGCTCGGATCCGCGCTTTCCGAGTTCCACATAATTGTTAC
>CADCOL010000120.1 GCA_902803015.1 uncultured Lachnospiraceae bacterium
ACGATTCCGAAGATTGCCATGAATGTACCGGCTGCAACCGCAGTACCGATAACACCGGCAACGTTCGGTCCCATTGCATGCATCAAAAGGACGTTCGTAGGATCCGCTTCCGCACCGACTTTCTGTGAAACTCTGGCTGCCATGGGAACCGCGGAAACTCCGGCGGAACCGATGAGCGGATTAACCTTGCCCTTTGTGACGACGCACATAATCTTTCCGAATATGACTCCCGCCGCCGTACCGAAGGAGAACGCAACCAGACCGAGAACTACGATACCGATGGTATTCATGTTTAAGAATGCTTCTGCGGAAGTGGTCGCACCAACGGAGGTACCGAGTAAAATTACTACGATGTACATAAGAGCGTTGGAAGCGGTTTCTGTAAGCTGCTTAACAACTCCGGATTCACGGAAGAGGTTTCCTAACATCAGCATACCGATCAAAGGAGCGGTTGTCGGAAGGATTAAGCAAACTACGATGGTAACCACGATGGGGAATAAGATTTTCTCAAGCTTGGATACAGGACGAAGCTGTTCCATTTTGATTTTTCTTTCCTTCTCGGTGGTAAGAAGTTTCATAATGGGAGGCTGAATAATGGGCACCAGGGACATGTAGGAATAAGCTGCTACTGCGATGGGTCCAAGTAAAGCGGTCTGTCCCAGTTTTCCGGCAAGGAAAATGGAAGTCGGTCCGTCCGCACCACCGATGATGGAGATGGCTGCGGCAGCCTTGTCGTTAAACTCGAAGAACGGAGTCTGGTTTAACAGGATGGCTCCGAAGTAAGCCATGTAAATACCGAACTGTGCGGATGCACCAAGAAGGAAACTCTTGGGATTCGCAATCAGGGGACCGAAGTCTGTCATGGCTCCGACACCCATGAAGATTAAGGACGGTAAAATCGCAAATTCGTCCAAAATGTAGAAATAATAGAGTAATCCGCCTGCCGAATCCTCGCTCCAGGGAGCAATGATATCGGGATAGATGTTTACGAGCAGCATACCGAATGCGATGGGCACCAGCAAAAGGGGCTCGTACTCTTTCTTAATTGCCAGATAAAGGAAAACGCATGCAACTGCAATCATGATGTAATTTCCTATGGTCAGATTAAAGAAAGCTGTCTGGTGAAGCAGATTATCTAACGTATCAATTACGTAAGTCATTGTTGGTTATCCTCCTAATGAAGTCTGCTTCAGATTAGTTTAAAGTTGCAAGTAAAGCTCCTGCTTCGATTGCATCGCCCGGTGCGCAGTCAACGCTTGCTACGGTTCCGTCTTCGGGAGCAACAACCGGGATTTCCATCTTCATGGACTCGATGATAACTACCGGATCGCCTTTCTTTACAGCGGTTCCTACGTTAGCTTCGATTCTTACAACCTTTCCTGCTGCACCTGCTTCAACCTTGATGCTGCCTGCGCCGGCGGAAGCAGCCTTGGGTGCTGCTGCGGGAGCTGCAGCAACGGGTGCTGCCTTCTTAACGGGTGCTGCTGCTACGGGAGCACCGCTGGTAGCGCCTTCTTCAACTACTACGTCATATACGTTTCCGTTTACGGTAATGGTATAGTTCTTCATGATTTTATCCTCCATAAATACTAGGCATTCTGCCATTTCTTAGATTTCTTGATACTTCTGACCACATATCCGGATGCATCTTCGCTTCCTTCATATGCAGCGATTGCTGCCGCGATAACCGCAACAAGTTCGAGATCGTCGGAAAGCTCTTCTTCGACAATCGGCGCTGCCACAGGTGCAGGTGCCGGAGCCGCGGGTGCATTTGCTGCCGCCGCTGCTTTTGCTTTTTCCTTCTTCTTCGCTTCCAGTTTCGGGATAATACCGAATGCGGAAATAATAAGCGAAATCAGAATCAGGATGCAGAACACGGTACCCATGCCGAGCAAAGTATTCAGAGCTGCTTTCTGAAGATTCTCGCCGATGGAATAATTTACGTTGAATGCCGCATTGGTAATCTGCATTTCCGTATTATAGGAAAGTGCCATTTCCGTATTGCGGGTTTCGCATTTTAAATCCACCGTAACCTCGTAACCGCCTTCTTTTCCGTAGCCGATTTCCAAGGTGTCATAATCAATGGCAATTGCCTTGCCGCCGTCTTCTCTTCCCTTTAAGTAGGATTCGATGGCTGCGTTGTAGACTTTCTGGCCTTTAAAGAATAAATCCTGCTGTGCAAGCAATTCCTCTTTTGCTGTCCATTCCTTGCGGTTTAACGCAAGTTCGGTATCGTAATAGGAATTGTCGTAATACTGGGGTGCTTCGCCCTCTTCGTCCGGAAGATTGCATACGATCTGATCCACCATGACCTGAATGTTTGCTTCAATCTGTTCACGATCAATATCGGGAATCGTATTGTCCTTCTTGCTGGAACATCCGGTGAAAAGGGAAATCACACATAATACACAGCACAGAAATGTAATCTGTTTTTTCATGTGTACTCCGCCTTTCTTTTATACAGTGCCGTGTTTCTTAGCCGGACGATCTTCACGCTTGGAGTAAAGCATTTCGAACGCACCGATTACATACTTTCTGGTGTCTGCGGGAGCGATAATGTAATCTACATATCCTCTCTTTGCCGCTGCAAGTGCGGAATCCTGAAGCTTCGCATACTCATCAGCCTTCTTGCCGATAACGTCTGCACCTTCTCCGTCATACATAATCTTTGCGGCGATCTTTGCATCCATGGTACCGATGCTTGCATCTTCCCATGCGAAGGTCACATCGCATCCGATTGCCTTGCTGTTCATGGAAACATATGCGCTGCCGTAAGCTTCCTTAAGGATTACGTTTACCTTGGGAACGGAAGCGTTTGCGAACGCATAAGTAAGCTTGGAAACGGCTCTTGCGATTCTCTTTTCGGAGCACTTGCATGCTACATATCCTTTTACGTTGGTTAAGGAAAGGATGGGAATGGAGAATGCATCGCAGAAGTTAATGAACTCTGCTGCTTTGACGGATCCGTTTACGGACAGAACTTCGTCAAACTTCTCTGCTTCCTTGCCTTCTGCATCGTAGATTGCGGAACGGTTTCCGACGCAGCCAACGGTAAGTCCGTTTAATTTGATAAAGCCGACTACCATTTCCTTGCCGTAGTTAGCCTTTACTTCTAAGAATGCGTTGTCATCTGCGATATCGGAGAATGCCAATGCTGCATCCTTGTATCCGTTTGCAATGTTGCCGCATGCACGGTTTAAGGAATCGTTCGTTACCACTTCATCCGCTTCTTCCTCGTTGTTTGCGGGAAGGAAGGAAATCAGGTCACGAATCTGAGCAAAAATCGAAGACTCATCACCGACGAAATCTGCGATTCCGCTTTCCTCGGACTGGAACTTTGCATCGGATGTATCGCATTTATCCTTGCTGTTTCCGTCGAGTGCATTGGGAGAATTTACGAAAAGATGTGCATTCTTCTCTTCCATAAAAGTGAAGTCTGCGATTGCGGGAAGAATTGCAAGTCCGCCGCCACAGTTTCCGAAAATTGCGGTAATCTGAGGGATTACGCCGGAAGCCATGGACTCTTTTAAATAAATCTCACCGAATCCGTTTAACGCATCCATTGCTTCCTGCAGTCTTAAACCTGCGGAATCAATCAAACCGATGACCGGTGCACCCATCTTCATTGCCATATCGTAAAGGTTGGCAATTTTACGTGCGTGCATTTCGCCTACGGTTCCGCCTAAAACGGAAGCATCCTGGCTGTAAACATAAACCAGGTTATCATTGATTACGCCGTAGCCGGTGATGACACCGTCGGACGGAGTATCAATCTGTTTCAGATTAAAATCGGTAGCTCTGGCACTGACGAGTCCGCCGATTTCAACGAAACTGTTTGGATCGAGTAACGCTTCGATTCTCGATCTCGCTGCACTAGTAGAAACAGTACTCATTTTGAAAACCTCCATGTATATTTTGAAAAATAATGATACGTTTTTCCTGCCCGGCGCGCATATTTGCGGCTGGGGGCACGAGCGCAAAACGGGGCATCAACCCAAACACGCTCAAAGTAAACTATAACACAAAGGAAATAAAAAAAACAGTGGGAAAATTGGGAATTTTCCGCCCTGTTTTTACAGTTTCTTTATGTATTTTTTCAGATATCCAGCTTAATCTGAATTTCCTTCTCCGCCTGTGCCTTAAAATCTTCGAGGATATCGGGGCTCATTTCCGGCAAATCGTCGATGGATTTGACGCCGAACGAGCGTAAAAACTGCTCCGTCGTACCGAAAAGAATCGGCTTGCCGGGCGCATCCAGACGGCCGACTTCCTGAATCAGTCCGTATTCGAGGAGTTTGTTTAAGGAAGAGTCACAGTTCACGCCGCGGATTTTCTCCACGTCAAGACGGGTAACCGGCTGCTTGTAAGCAACAATCGAAAGAGTCTCAAGCGCCGCATCCGTCAGTGTCTGCTTCTTCGGCACATTGGTGACCTTAATCAGTGCATCGTAAAACTCTTCCTTCGTGCGAAGCTGAATCGCATTCTCAAGTTCCACAATCTGAATTCCGCGGTCGGATTTCGCATAATTCGTTTTTAAATTGTCGATGGCATCCTTGACCTGCTCTTCTTCGCATTCGAGCGCCGTAACCAGATCCTTGACCGGAACGGATTCGCCCTTTGCAAAAAGAATCGCTTCGATGGCTGCCTGTATTTTCTTATTCTCCATATTCTTCTCCAAAAAATTATGCCAGTTCTATCTTCACAAACGGCTTCTGATATGTAATTTCAATATCCGAAAACGTCTTGGTCTGCCTGACGCCGATACTTCCGACCTTAATCAGTTCGAGCACGATTAAGAAGGTTACGATGGTATCCATCTTGCTCTTTTGCCCGGAAAGAAGCTCCGTAAAGAGGCATTTCTTGTGTGCTTCAATGTATGCACAGACTTCCAGCTGTTTTTTGTCGAGGTCGACTTCCTCTTTCTGAATTTTACCGAATCCGCTTCGAATCGGATCGACCTTCTCTTCGTTTCGTTTCACGATTTGCTGGAACAACTCGTTTAAAAGCTGAAGCGTTTTGTCACCGACCAGTTCCTCGTAATTGGGCGGTGCCTTGTATGCCGCAACTTCTTTCGGGATCGTTGGCTTCTTATAAATGTAGCGTTCCGAATCCATCTGCATGTCCTTTAATTCGAGGGACATGTATTTATACATTTTATACTCAAGAAGCTTTTGTACGAGTTCCGCTCTCGGGTCGATTTCTTCTTCATCCTCGTCAGTTTCCTGCTTCGGAAGCAGCATCTTGCACTTGATGTCAAGAAGCGTTGCCGCCATTACGAGAAATTCGCTGACGACGTTTAAGTCTTCCTTCGGCATATTCTGAACGTATTCCAGATACTGCTCGGTAATGAGGCTGATCGGAATATCGTAAATATCCACTTTATTCTTTTCTATCAGATGTAAAAGAAGGTCCAGCGGTCCTTCAAATACTTCCAGTTTAACGGGAATTGCCATTGGCGTTCCTCTCTTAATAAGCTTTAATTCTCGCCGGTTCCTTCAATCGTGATTTCGGTCACTTCACCGGGATTGTAAAATCGTATCGGCAGCGTATGCGACCCGATGCCGCAGCTGACGTAACCGTAACGGCCGTTCTTTTGATACAATCCGCCGTTGTATTTCGGAAACAGACGAAAAGCCGGCGAAATAATTCCTCCGATGAACGGAAGGCGAATCAGGCATCCGTGAAAATGTCCGGAAACGAACAAATCCGCGGGATACTCAAAATACGATTCGCCGTATTGCGGATTATGTGCAATCAGAATGCTGTATTTGTCGGAATCCGGCATTCCGATGAGTTCCGGCACATGTTCCGGATTCATGTGGATCCGCTTAAACTTTTTATAATACTCTTTCTCGATGGAAAGTCCGATAATCTGCAAATCCCCGACCGTAACACGATCGTTATCGAGAACCGTAAGATTCCCGGATTGAATCTTTTGCATGAAATCATCGTACATTCCCGCGTAAGTTTCGGGATAAATCTTTGCACGATACTCGTGATTACCGAGTCCGAAATATACCTTGTAATCCTTCGTCAGTTCGTTCACGAACGAAACCGCAGGTGAATTGTTTTTCCTCGACGTTGCGGTAAGCATATCTCCCGCAATCACGATAAAATCAGGCTCGCACTGACGAATTGCTTTTAAAAGCTTTTTGTTTCCTTTGTCGAATTCTTTGGAATGCAGATCCGAAAGCAGAACGAATTTAACGCTTTTTTTGCCAATCTTTTTTGCAGTCTTAATCTTTACTTTGCGAACCACAAAGCGGTTCATGTCAACGATATTAACCACAATAAAGAAAACCAGGAGAAGAATCTCGACAATGGCAATCACCTCTCCGGGATAAAAATGGAATATCGTTTTTGCAAGTAACAAATCATTCAATACTTTCGATTTATCTCCAGGAAACTTCTTTATACTGGCCTGTGCATTAAAAATAAGCCACACAAAGCTGTGTGGCTTACATTCTTATTAGTTGTTGTATTTGCGCTTTCTTGCTGCTTCGCTTTTTTTCTTACGCTTTACAGAAGGTTTCTCGTAATGTTCTCTCTTACGAATTTCCTGCTGAATGCCTGCCTTTGCACAGCTTCTCTTAAAACGACGTAATGCGCTGTCTAAGGATTCATTCTCTTTAACTTCTACTCTAGACATCTCTCAACCCTCCTCCCGGTTTGAAAATTGTGCAATCACCGTTCGGGTATTTCCAAAAAATGCACATTTCCATTATACTTGATATTTTCCGCGCGTCAAGACTTTTTTACGACGGATGCCGATTTTACGGCATTCTTACTGAATCTGGCCCGAAAGTACGGTCTCAGCTTCTGCAATTGCATCGGGAATTCCCGCAGGGTTCTTGCCGCCGGCCTGTGCCATGTTCGGACGTCCGCCGCCGCCACCGCCTACTTTGCCTGCAACCGCTTTGATCAGGTTGCCCGCATGTGCGCCCTTCTTCTGTGCTTCATCGGTCGCCATGACTACCATGTTTACTTTGCCGTCCGCTTCGGAAAGAAGAACGATTACGCCTTCACCAAGCTTGTCTTTGAGCTGATCGCCCAAATCACGAAGTCCGTTCATGTCTACGCCGGGAACAGATGTTGCAAGAAGTTTTACACCCTTAACATCCTTAACGGAACTCATAACATCCCCAAGCGCTTCCTTTGCAGCTTTGCTCTTTAAGGATTCGATTTCGGAATGCATTGCCTTCATTTCGGCATTCATATGCTCCAGCTTGGAAGCCAGATCCGCCGGCTGGGATTTTACAACCGCGCATGCAGCATTCAGCTGTGCTTCCAGGTTCTTGTAATATGCAAATACATTGGCGCCGGTGATTGCTTCGATACGTCTTACACCGCTTGCCACACCGCTCTCGGAAAGGATTTTGAAGAATCCGATTTCTCCGGTATGTGCCACATGCGTACCGCCGCAGAACTCTTTGGAATCGCCCATCATAACGACACGAACCGTATCGCCGTATTTTTCTCCGAAGAGAGCCATTGCTCCGAGTTCTTTTGCTTCTTCGATATTGCAAACCTTGGTAATAACCGGATAATCCGCTGCAATCCATTCATTTACCAGTTCTTCCACTTTTGCAAGATCTTCCTTTGCTACGGCTTGTCCGTAGGAGAAGTCAAATCTGGTACGGTCGGGATCCTGATAGGAACCCTGCTGATGAACGTTGTCACCGAGTACGGTCTGCAGAGCTTTCTGCATTAAGTGGGTTGCGGAGTGGTTCTTGCAGGTAAATGCACGATTCTTTGCATCTACGGCAAGTTCTGCCTTTGCGCCTTTTGCAATAAAGCCTTTCACGCAGGTTCCGACATGACCTACTTTATCCTTATTTACTTTTACGGTATCCGTTACATTAAATACGCCGTCCGCGGTTTTGATGATACCGATATCACCCTTCTGACCACCCATGGTCGCATAGAACGGAGTTTTCGCAAATACAATCGTAGCGGTTTCGCCTTCGGAAATCTTATCAACCAGAGCATCTGCGGTACCGATGGCAAGGATTTCTTCCTCACCGGTCAATGTATCGTATCCGGTGAATTCGGTCTTTAATTCACCGAGTTCTTCAAATACGGCACCCTGCGTTTCGAGTTTCGCCGCAAATTTCTGTCCTTCACGTGCCTTTTGTTTCTGCTCTTCCATGGAAGCCTTGAAGCCTTCTCCGTCGACAGTAAGATTCTCTTCCGCAGCAAGCTCCTCGGTAAGTTCAAGAGGGAATCCGAAGGTATCATAAAGGTAAAATGCATCTTTACCCGCAATTTCCTTTCCGCCTGCGGTCTTTACATTATCCAGAATCTTTTTGTATTCTTTCAGACCGTTTTCCAAAGTGCTTTCGAAACGGTCGATTTCCTTGGTCAGTTCATCCAGAACAAATGCTCTGTTTGCGGTAAGGTTCGGGAAGCTTTCTTTGTAAATCTCATCAATAAAAATGGTTGCAATCTGCAGAACATTCTCTTTCTTCAGTCCGAGAATTCTTGCATGACGGATTGCACGGCGAATCAGACGACGAAGAACATATCCTGCTCCCGCATTGGAAGGAAGAAGTTTTGCCTCGTCACCGATTAACATGACGCTTGTTCTGGTATGATCCGCAAGAACACGCATGGACTTGGTCAGTTTCTCGTCCGCATTGTATTTCTGATTCGATGCTTTCTCGATATATGCGATAACCGGCGCGAAAAGGTCGGTCTGATAAACATCCTTCGTACCGTTTAAGAATGCAAGGTTTCTTTCAAGACCCCAGCCGGTATCCACGTTCTTCTGCTTTAAGGGGATTAATTTACCGTCTTTTAATTTTTCATACTGCATGAATACGTCGTTACCGAGCTCGGTATATTTTCCGCAGGAACATCCGGGTCCGCAGTTCGGTCCGCAATCGGGAACATCTGCAATATAGAACATCTCAGAGTCCGGTCCGCAGGGGCCGTACTCAAGTCCCCACCAGTTGTCATCCGCGGGAAGATAATAAATATTCTCTTTCTTAAATCCGGAAGCGATACGATACTGCGCCCCCTCTTCATCGCGGGGAGCGTTCTCATCGCCTGCGAATACGGTTGCGGCCAGATGATCCGCATCGAATCCGAACACCTGTGTCAGAAGATCATAACTCCATTTGCAGCGGTCTTCCTTAAAATAGTCACCCAGACTCCAGCTTCCCATCATTTCAAAGAAAGTTACATGGCTCTTGTCGCCGACGGAGTCGATATCGTTGGTACGAACGCAACCCTGCACGTTACAAAGTCTGGTTCCCAAAGGATGCTTTTCGCCAAGAAGATACGGCATTAAAGGTTGCATACCCGCTACATTAAAAAGAACTCCGGTGGATCCGTCCGATACGAGAGAAACCGCACCGACATCCACGTGGCCTCTCTCGATATAAAACTCTTTCCATGTCTTCCTGAGTTCGTCTGAAGTAAATTGTCTCATTTGTGTATTTCTCCTAATAAATATATTTTAATCTGAAAATACCTGCGCCCAGTAGTACCGGTAACCGCCGTCCGAGTAAGTAAAGCCGATACCGATTTTACCGAAGGACGGACTTAAAAGGTTTGCACGGTGTCCTTCAGAATTCATCCAACCGTTAAATACGTCTTCCACGGTCGGATAACCGGCTGCGATATTCTCGCCCGCCGCCATATATGTCACGCCGTTATCGCTGAAAACCGTAAAGCAGCTTCTGCCGTCCGGTCTGGTATGGTCGAATACGCTTACGATTTCATCGGAACGAATCTTGGCAAGCGAGCAAAGTGTCGGATCCAGAGTTAACGGTCCGAGACCGGCTTCCGCTCTTTTTTGATTGATTAGTTCAATCATTCGCGTTCCGGCATTGGCTTCGAGATCGGCGATTGAATTCTGCTGCTGTTGTTTCTGAGCTTCTTCCGCAGCCTTACGCTCTTCTTCCGCCTTCTTTACTTCTTCCTCGCGGATCCGTTCCTGTTCCTGACGCTCTTTTTCGGCCTTTTCTTTCTTCGCCTTTTCTTCGGCTTCTTTCTTTGCCTTTTGCTCGGCTTCCTTCTTTGCCTTTTCTTCTTCCTCTTTGCGGAGGCGTTCTTCCTCTTCGGCCTTTTCCTTCTCTAAGCGTTCCTGACGCTGTTTTTCCTGATTCTCACGGCGTACTTTCTCCGCCTGTGCATCGGGATCCTCGCATACGGAAGATGCCGGAGGTTCGTCGCTTCCGGACTTCTTTTCACCGTCTTTGTCACCGTTTTCGGATTTTCCGTCGTCCTGTACACCGGTCTTCTCCGATTCATCCGAAACGGATTCGCTTTCCGCTTCTTCGGCAAGTGCCGGAATTTCCGATGTCTCCAAGGCTTTCGATGACGCCAACTCCTCCGAGGTTTGTGTCCCGTCCGGGATTGCATCCGCCAGTGCCTGTAAGCCGGATTTTAACGCACCCAAATTACACCCGCTTATCATCGCGGATGTAACCAATACGCATGCAAAAACAAATAAACGTTTCTTCATAGCGTTCAACCCCAATAACTACAATAACCCTATTCTGTATATTATAGCCTTTTTGATACCCAAACGCAACAAAAAACGGCCGGCTGTTTTTCAAGCCGACCGTTCCCCATTGTTAAAAATATCAGAAAGTTTTTTACACGTTTCTTTGCTTATTTAGCGTTCCAGGCATCGATGTCGTGTATGGTTCTCTTCACATAAGAGGTGTGAAGAATGTGGTGTGCCTTCTCGCCGCAAGGCTCTCCAAGGTACTCAGCGTAAAGCTTCTGTACGGAAGGATTCTCATGAGACTTGCGAATCGGCATGCTGTTGTCATATCCGTAAAGAACGGATGCACGTTTTGCACGATAATCCTCAAAGTTACGAACCTTTGCAGGTACCTGAGGCTGTCCGCCACCATTGATGCAGCCGCCCGGGCAAGCCATGATTTCTACGAAGGTATAATCAGCTTCGCCTGC
>CADCOL010000121.1 GCA_902803015.1 uncultured Lachnospiraceae bacterium
GAACTTTCCGATCCGGCAAGTGTGGAGCAGATGTTAAAAGACATCGATGCGCTGGGCGTTTTGGTGGACGTGGTATTAAACAACGCCGGATTACAGGTAGCATACCGCACCGACTATTACGAAACTCCCGTTTCGGATTTTACAATCAGTTTTCAGGTCTGCACGATTGCTCCCGCACAGATTGTTTATCACTTCATGCCCGGCATGGTAAAACGCGGTTTCGGACGTATTGTCAACACGACCAGCGGTATTGCGCTGGAACCCGAACAGGCAGGATATTCCGCAGCAAAAGCGGCTTTAGATAAAATAACCATCGACCTTGGAAGCAAAGTCGATGGCAGTGATGTCATGATTAATCTTGTGGATCCCGGCTGGTGCCGTACGGACCTCGGCGGTCCCAACGCTCCCAACTCTCCCGAGAGTGCGCTCCCGGGCGTCTTAGTCGGAGCATTTCTGGATGATAAGAAATCCGGCAGAATCCTGCGCGCACAGGATTACGCGGGTCTTAGTCTGGAAGAAGCCGTAGCATCGGTCCGGTAAATCCGGTCTCGGCAACTTTCTTACTTACCAAAGGGAATGCGAGTACACTCCCCTGATATTCGTACTCCCGACACGATACACTTTGCGAATCCTTTTCTTTCCC
Organism: uncultured Lachnospiraceae bacterium; assembly: GCA_902803015.1. Taxonomy (GTDB): domain Bacteria; phylum Bacillota; class Clostridia; order Lachnospirales; family Lachnospiraceae; genus UBA3766. The sequence continues at coordinate 644 of CADCOL010000121.1, forward strand.
GGAAGGTATTCGTAAAGTGTATTATTTATTTCAAGGAAAATCCGGTCTCCGACGTGATCGTAAAAAATCTCGTAAACGACCTTTCCCTTTTTGGTCGCAATCTGTTCCAGTTCCGGATACAGATTATACATTCCCACAACTCCGGCATCCGGTCCCATGGTCACATCCCGTCCGATCAGACTATTGTGATTTACATTTAACTCACGGATAGCTTTGGTATCCATATTGTATTCGAACACACGGTCCCTCGAATCCTCCCTGTGGTAAAACACAAGGTTCCGATAACGGAATGCCGTATCCGAAGGGGCATGGTAAGGATTCGTATAAGCCAGCGGATCCGCTGCGCAAACCTCACCGTATACATCATCCACCAGCATTTGCGAAGCAGCCAGATCATCATCCGCCGCATCCTTCGAAACCGTCCAGTGTATGGAAGGAATTGCCGTAACATAGATGTTTCTGAATGACCCCGAAAAAATAAAACTTCCGGAAGTATTCGTGCTCACAATCACATTCTTCGGACTTCGGATTAACAGCACGAAAAAAACAATCGTTGCCAGAATAATACTTCCCAGGATGATAAGGATTGTCCGCACCGTATTCTTTTTCTTTTGCTTCTCCATCCGTTTCCCTTTCCGAAACTAAAACTTTGTAAATATCGTCCGTCTGTTTTTGCTTCTCAGAAACCGAGATCTTCGCCGACCAGAATCACATGAATTCTGTCTTTATGACGGGAAAATCTCGTAATCAGAAACTGGCAGCAAATCGTATCAGGGCTCTTGCAGTCCATGCATTTGCCGGTTTTACAGCAGGGTGTTGCCAGATCAAAACGCTGTGCGTTAATGGGTGCCGCCACGTTTCTGGCGCGCTTCAGCGCAGAATCCACATCGGGGCAGACCTTATTCATGCCGACCACAAAGACCACCTTCTTCGGTCCCTGTGCAATCGCGGAAACACGGTTTGAATTGCCGTCGATATTAACTAAAATACCGTCCGACGTCATGGCGTTGCAGCTTGACAGGAATACATCCGCATCGTATGCCGCAAGCATGGCTGCGCGCTTGTCTTCATATGCATCCCTGTCGATAAAATTGTATTTGTCGGTCTTTAACGCTTCCGAGAGACCGATTTCATGTACACTCATCGCACCGCCCATGGAAATCGAACTTCCTTCCGGAATAAGCTCCAGTGCCTTCTTTAACGCCTCTTCCTTATTCCCGGCATAATAGCCGGTCATGTTTCTGCTCTCCAGTCCCTTGATTACGGTTTCTGCCAAAAGGCGGTTTCTCTTTACAATATTCTCGTTCATCCTCTTCCTCCTTAAGCTCCGATTAACGGCTGATCATGGTCAAACAATGCCAGATTTATTGTGTAGGTATCGTAGATTCCGTTTTGGATAAAATATTCGACAATCAGATCGAAGCGGCTTCCCGGCGAAAATGCATATCCGGCCCTTCCCAGAAAATCCTTTGTCTCGTCCAGATTAAGCCTGAGCGCCAATGCAAAAGCAACGGCGGTCATTTTCTTCGGCTGATAGGATTCACTGCTTCGAATCTTCGAAAAGAGTTTTCGGTCCACATTCGCCCGCTTATAGACTTCCGTATCGGAATACCCTTTCTCGTCGATTAATCGAAACAGGCTCTGCTGCCAGGTTTCCCCCACCTGCGACATAATGTCGTCCAGGGATCTCGGTGCAGCTTCACATACGGCTTCGCACGCATCCTCCATCACTCTTGCGGCGGCTTTCTCCTTCGGTTTCTTTAGAGAACTACCCGCCGGCGCGGCTTCCTGTACGCTCTTATGGAATGCACTTCCCAGAAAGAAGCGCCTTTTTTCATCCGCGATGGCTGCCGAACTTAAGTCCGCCGCGTCGCGACGATTTCCGTAAAACCTGCGGCTTCGCTCGTCCTCTTCAAATTCTTCGTCGGCGGCCTCAAATGCGTACTCCTCGTCGAGTTTCTCTTCGACGTAGTTTCCGTCCACAAAGGCATCCACCCCTTCGTACACGGTCCCCGAAAGGACAAAGGACTCGCGGTCAAAGACCACCAGCAGGATTTCCGGTTCTTCTTCGTTTTCGCCAAGGGAATCTTCGAATGCCCTGAACTGCTCAACGGCAATCGAAAGCGCCTGATCTTTCGGAAAGCCGTACACTCCCGTGGAGATTAACGGAAATGCTATCGATGTACAGCCCAGGCTTTTTGCCAGTGCCAGGGAATTCCGGTAACAGTTTGCAAGCGTCTCAAACTCGCCCGCTTCCCCGCCTTCCCAGATTGGTCCGACCGTATGGATGATGTATTTCGCATCGAGTGCAAATGCGGGTGTGTATTCGGCATGCCCGGGTGCAATCTCGCCGATTTGCCGCCTTGCCGCAAGAAGTTCTTCCGCTCCGGCCGCTTTGTAAATCGCCGTATCGGTTCCGCCTCCGCAGACCGGCTTCGGATTCGCGGTATTTACAATCGCATCCGCATGCACTTTTGTGATATCGTTTCGGATAATCGAAAATGCCATAGTATTTCCCCCATGTTTTACTGCCCACAGTATATTTCATTATACCATTCTCACAGGTGTTTCGGTATAATAAAGCCATGGAAATCTGTAATTTATGCCCGAGACAATGCGGGGTAATGCGCCCCGAACATATCGCGCCCGAAGGAGCAAACAAAGCCGGAGTCTGCGGTGAAGGGCAGACTATGCGCATTTCCAGAGCCGCCCTGCATTACTGGGAAGAGCCCTGCATTTCCGGGACGGAAGGCAGCGGTGCCGTTTTCTTTACCGGTTGCAACCTGCGTTGTATCTATTGCCAGAATGCAGCCATTTCCGAAAACGGATCCGGCCGCGAAGTAACCCCGAAGGAACTTTGCGAAATCTTCTTTGACTTAAAAGAACAGGGTGCCCACAATATCAACCTGGTCACCCCTTCCCATTTCGTTCCGCAGATAAAGGAAGCCATCCTGCTTGCCAAAGAGCGGGGATTCAACCTGCCGTTCGTCTACAATTCCTCCGCTTACGAATCCGTGGAAACTCTTCAGATGCTGGACGGACTGATTGATATCTACCTGCCCGATTTTAAATACATGGATGCCAATATGGCAGCCAATTATTCGCATGCGGCCGATTATCCAAACGTTGCCAAAGCCGCTGTGAATGAAATGATGCGCCAGGTTCCGATTTGTACTTTTACGGAAAAGCCCGGCCCCGACGGTCCGGTTACTCTCATGAGAAAAGGCGTAATTATCCGCCACCTTGTTCTTCCGATGGGTACCAAAAACTCCATGGCCGTCATTGACTACTTAGCCGGCAAATACGGCAAAGATGTATATCTTTCCGTCATGAGCCAGTATACGCCGCTTTACAACACCCCCGGTGCCTTAACCGAGGTACAAAAAAAGCGCCTTGCTCCTTTCCCGGTGCTTCACCGGAAAATCACAAAGCGCGAATACGACAAAGTAATCAATCACTGTATTGAACTGGGTCTTAACAATATCTTCATTCAGGAAGGCGATGTCGCAAAGGAAAGCTTTATCCCGCCGTTCGGTTACTCGGCAATTCCTCTTACCTGAACACTCTTCATTCCACGTCCGATTAAATACCTTTCAAATGCCTTCATTTCCTCGGGCGTGTATGCCTCAAACACTTCGGGATACTTTGCCTTCTCCTCTTCGGGAAGCAAATCCCTTAAAATTCTGTGCGAATCCACATAGGACTGCAGGAAGTATTTTTCACATCCGCCGATCCAGTCCGCAATCCCCGCAAAAATCTCCTGATTGTGAAATGCCTTGATTACCGTGGTACGAAACTCGTACGGAA
>CADCOL010000122.1 GCA_902803015.1 uncultured Lachnospiraceae bacterium
CACGAACATCATGATCATGAACACGACCATGACCATCATCATAACCATCATCACGGCCGGAACCTGCATGAAATCGAGACCATCATCGACCGTCTTGACATGACGGAAAATGCAAAGTCGCTTGCGAAAAAAGTGTTCCTGATTCTTGCGAAGGCGGAAGCGAAAGCACATAACAGACCCGTTGGAGAAGTGCATTTTCATGAGGTCGGTGCCGTGGATTCCATCGTGGATATCGTGTCCGCTGCCGTTTGCTTTGACAACCTCGGAATCGATGAAGTGATTGTTACCGGAATCAGTGAAGGACAGGGCAGCGTACGTTGTCAGCACGGAATCCTTCCGATACCGGTTCCCGCGGTTTTGAATATCGCGACGGAATACGGACTCCCGATCCGGATTACCAACCGACAGGGAGAACTCATCACCCCGACCGGAGCGGCATTTGTGGCAGCGGTGCTGACGGACACGAAATTGCCTGAAAATATAAGAATTGTCAAAACCGGCTACGGTGCGGGCAAGAGAGAGTATAAGCAGCCGAGCATTCTGCGCGCGATGCTTCTGGAAAAACCTCAGGCACAATCCGACACCATCTGGAAACTTGAAAGCAATATCGATGACAGCACCGGCGAACAGCTCGGGTTCGTACTGGAAGAACTGATGGAAGCAGGGGCGAGGGATGTATTTTACGTTCCCGCATTCATGAAGAAGAACCGCCCGGCATGGGTGCTTTCGGTGATTGCGACAGAAGATCGTATCGAGGAACTCGAACGGATTATTTTCCGGGATACCACGACCATCGGCATTCGAAGACAACGGATGGAACGCACCGTAGCGGAGCGGAAAAACGAAACGGTACAGACCCCGTACGGAGAAGCAACGGTAAAGGTTTGTTCCTATCGCGACATTACAAAGGTCTATCCGGAATATGAAAGCGTTGCCGGACTTGCAAAAGAAACGGGAGTGGCTTTTGACACGGTTTACCGAAGCGCGGCGGAGTCGTACAGACCATAGACAGATAAAGGAAAAACAGTTAGAATAATAAGCGTAAAGTTTAACAGGCGTATTATGTGAGGAGGAATTCGCTATGGCATGTTTTATCGTACCGGCAACTGAAGCTGTTGTAACCACAATCGTAACGAAGATTGTGGAAATGAAGGAAAAAGACAAACTGACCGAAACCGGAACCGTGGAAGTTTCCGAAAAGAAAACAGGATTCTCCCGTAAATTAAAATGGTTAAACGGACTTCTTTGGGGCGGTAGTGCACTTCTTGCATTTGAACATTTGTGGCACGGTGAGATTACTCCGTTCTTCCCGTTCCTTACGGCGGCATCGAATCCCGCGGATGCAGCGGAAATGCTGCATGAGATGGCAACATCCGGTGTGGCGATGGCAGTGCTGGTAACTTTGGTATGGGGCGGAATGGTTCTTGCTTCGACTCTTATTGAGAAGAAATCGGTAAGTCCCAAGAAGAGCACGGAGGTATAGACATGACACTTTTAATCACGATTATTGCGGCAGTCATTACGACACTGATCTGGTATTCCAGTGAAAAAGCAAGAGAACTGAAGGTAAGCATGCTGGTATTCATGTTCTGGGGCGCATCCTTAATGTGGCTTGTGGATGCAGCGGTGGAATTCATTGAAATCCGCGCCGAGTATTTTACTCCTGCGGCAGCGGATATGTTAAATGATTCCTTCCTGGGATTATCCGTTATTGCGCTTGCTTTGGTAATCTGGGTGGTTGCACTTTTGATTAAAGATCCGAAGCATGTGATTGCGGCAAGACTGCAGGGCAAATCCAATTCATAATAAAAGCAGACTGACGACAATGGGGTCCGTGTATTGCGGGCCCCTTTTTTACTGTTTTTTGCGGGCTTTTTCTTGAAACTGTTGCAAAAATAAAGTAAAATATTAAGGTTACGAGTGGTCTGCATTAATGGCAGCTCTGCCCGTAAAAAGATTGGATTTGGGAGATGATATAGAGTGGCAGGCGAAAAAAGAGGCCAGTGGAATTCAAGTTTTACTTTTATTCTTGCATCCGTAGGATCGGCGGTTGGTTTGGGTAATGCATGGAGGTTTCCGGGACTTGCGGCGAAGTACGGCGGCGGAACATTTATTTTTGTATACATGATTATGATGATTGTCCTGGGAATTCCTCTTCTTATGATGGAGATTTCCATGGGACGAAAGACACAGAGCGGTGCAATCAATGCAATTGGTTCCCTGAATAAAAAATGTCAGTGGATAGGCTGGTCCGCGACTGTCAATGCTTTCGTTATCGTGACTTATTATGCGGTAGTATTCGGCTGGGTAATCCTGATGGCACTCATCAGTTCCAAATTTGCGGCACTTACCCATAATTCGGAAGCAGCCGGAAAACTCTGGATGGAAACCATCATGACAACCGGAACGACGGACGGTTTCTTTACCACATCCACGGCAGCACTGATTGCGCTTGTGATTGCATGGATTTTTATCTATTACTGCATCCGTAACGGTGCAAGTTCCGTTTCCAAGGTAGTTAAATTTACGGTATTTGCTCCGGTAATCTGCCTTGTGATTATGGCCGTAAAGGGAATTCTGATGCCGGGCGGAATCGAAGGATTTGTAAAAATGGTTACGCCGAACTTATCACAGCTTGCAGCGGCGGATGTCTGGATTGATGCGGTCGGTCAGGTATTCTATTCCCTGTCTGTTATGATGGCGATTATGTTTGCATACGGCTCCTACCTGCCGAAGAGCACAAACATTGCAAGGGACGCGGTGATTATCGCACTGTCGGATCTTGGCGTCAGCCTTCTTTCAAGCCTTGTAATGTTTACGACCATGGGCGGTGTCGGCATGCTTGACAATATGTCCACCTCCGGTGTGGTAACGGCATTTATCATTTATCCGCAGGCGATGGTTAATCTGACAAACAGCGGATTCTTCAATGCGTTCTTTGCGTTTGTCTTCTATTTCTGCTTATGCACACTGGCAATCGATTCGGCATTCTCCATCGTGGAAGGTGTGTCCGCGTCGATTTCGGATAAGTTCAAAGCAGATGCAAAGAAAACAACGATTATCATTTGCCTGATTGCTTCGGCAATTTCGCTGGTATTCGTAACGGGCGCCGGCCTGGCACTTTTGGATATTGTCGATTACTATGCAAACAATATTAACCTGGTACTCATCGGAATTCTTGAGACAATCGCGGCCGGATGGTTCTTCAAAACCGGAAAGATTCTCGAGGAAATCAATAAGAATGCAAAGAAATTCAGAATGCCCAAGTGGTGGTTCTATGCTTCCGTGAAAGTGATTGCACCGGTACTTTTAATCGGATTCTTTATCTGGAACATGTATACATTGATTTCAAAGCATCACGGTGTATACGGTGCGGCGGACGGTTACTCCGTTCTGTCCAATGCCATTTTCGGCTGGGCGGTTTCCGCGGTGGTAATTTTAAGCGGTATCGTTATGGCAATCTGGGAGAAGATTAAAATCAAAGACGGCAGATACGACCCGACACCCTGGGATGAGTGTGTGGGCGCGGAGGAACTCCGTGAGGAGCCGTCCGAGCCGGCAGCGGAATAAGTATTTCGAAAGACGAACACTAAAACAGAAAGGTTTGGTAATAAAATGTCGATTCAGGATGAAATGATTCAGAAGGAACTCTTCGAAGCAAGAATGGAGATGCAGCTTGAGGAAACAGCAAAGCGTCTTTACAAAAAATCGTTGAAGGAGTTAAGCACGAAGGAAGCCTATTTTGTTCTTCTTTCGTTTGTGAAGGATTATTCGAGAGTAACCGAGACGATTACCGGAGAGAAGAAAATCTATTATATCTCCGCGGAATTCTTAATCGGAAAACTGCTTTCGAACAACCTGATTAACTTAGGCGCTTACGATAAGGTAAAGGCGATCCTCGCAAAGAACGGTTTGTCCTTAGCGGAGATTGAAGAAGCGGAACCGGAACCTTCCCTCGGAAACGGCGGTTTGGGAAGACTTGCGGCATGCTTCCTTGATTCCATTGCAACGCTCGGACTTCCCGGAGACGGAATCGGATTAAATTATCATTTCGGTCTTTTCAAACAGGAATTCATCAACAATGTACAGTGCGCAAAGAAGAACGACTGGATTGAATCCGCAAGCTGGTTAAACAAAACGGATGTATCGTTTGATGTGCAGTTTAAAGATTTTACCTTAAAATCCAGATTGTACGACATCGATGTGGTAGGTTACAAGAACGGTGTGAACCATCTGCATTTGTTCGATGTGGAAACCGTGGACGAATCCATCGTGGAAGACGGCATTACGTTCGACAAAACCGCCATCGACAAGAACTTAACGCTTTTCCTGTATCCCGATGATTCCGACGAGGCAGGAAATCTGCTTCGAATCTATCAGCAGTATTTTATGGTCAGCAATGCGGCTCAGTATATTATCCGCGATATGCACAACCATAAATACGATTTGCGTAAAATGTATGATTTTGCGGTAATCCAGATTAACGATACGCATCCGACACTCGTCATTCCGGAACTGATTCGTATCATGACGGAAGAAAAGGCTATCTCCATGGATGAGGCGATTGATATCGTATCGAAGACCTGTGCCTATACGAACCACACAATTCTTGCGGAAGCACTGGAGAAGTGGCCGCTTGATTACCTGGAAAGAGTCGTACCGCAGCTTGTTCCGATTATCAAGGAACTTGACCGCAGAGTGAAGGAAAAATACGATGACGAGCGCGTTTGGATTATCGACAAGGATAACCGCGTTCATATGGCACATATCGACATTCATTACGGATTCTCCATCAACGGTGTGGCATACCTTCATACCGAGATTCTGAAGAATACCGAACTGAATGCATTTTACAAGATTTATCCGGAGAAGTTTAACAATAAAACCAACGGAATCACGTTCCGCAGATGGCTGCTTTCCTGCAATCCCGAGCTGACATCCCTGATTGAGAATCGAATCGGAGACGGATTCAAGAAGGATGCAACCGAACTTGAGAAGCTTCTGCAGTTCAAGAACGATGAGGCACTTTTAAAGAAACTTGAAGAAATCAAGTATCAGAAGAAGGAAGAACTTGCGGCTTTAATCAAAGAGCGTGAGGGTATTGAGATTTCGCCGGATTCCATTTTCGATATTCAGGCAAAGCGTCTGCATGAGTACAAGCGTCAGCAGATGAACGTGCTTTATATAATTCATAAGTATCTTGAGATTAAGAACGGCATTCTGCCGAAACGTCCGATTACCTTTATTTTCGGTGCGAAGGCGGCACCTGCTTATGTGATTGCACAGGACATCATTCATCTGATTCTTGTTATGAGCCGTATTATCAATAACGATCCCGAGGTATCTCCTTATCTTCGTGTTGTTATGGTGGAAAATTACAACGTTTCTTATGCGGAGCATATTATTCCCGCCTGCGATATTTCCGAGCAGATTTCTCTGGCAAGTAAGGAAGCAAGCGGTACCGGCAACATGAAGTTCATGTTAAACGGAGCCATTACTTTGGGAACCGAAGACGGTGCAAACGTAGAGATTGCCGAACTGGTCGGACACGAGAACATCTTTACTTTCGGTGCTTCCAGCGAGGAAGTTATTGAGCATTACGCAAAGGCGGATTATGTATCGAGAGATTTTTATGAGAAATCCCCGGTCATCAAAGAGGCAGTGGACTTTATCGTATCCACGCTTTGCATGCAGGTTGGAAACAAAGAAAACTTAACACGTCTTTACAACGAGCTTTTGAACAAAGACTGGTTCATGACACTGCTTGATCTGGAAGAGTATATCAAGGTGAAGGATTTCTGCCTGGCAGAGTACGAGAATCGTGCAAAATGGCGCAAGATGATGCTTGTGAATATTGCAAAGGCAGGCTTCTTCTCATCGGATCGTACGATTGCGGAGTACAATCGTGACATCTGGAAACTGAAAGACTGAATGAAAAGCTGCAAACAGCAGCAGGGAAACACATGACAAAAAAAACGCTCAGGAAAATTACAGCCGTTGCTTTGATTGCGCTCCTTGCCGTACAGGCGGGAGGATGCAGTCTGATTAAGGCGTACAGGGATTTGGACAAGAAGTTTCAGAATGTTCCTTCTTCGCCCGTACCTGCCTCCGAGGTTCCTTCTTCGGAAATCGTAAGCGAGCCGGTGAAAACGGGTTCTTCCGTTACCGTGCAGGATTATTATGACTTTCTGGACGGAAAGACCGAAGCACTTGTTCTGTGTGATTCCGATTATTTGGAAAAAGGTGAACGCTACGATTACGTGGACATGAAGAACACCTTCAAAAATCTCTTCGATGCGAGCTGGAAAGGCAGCGACAGGGAATTGCAGGAAATCTACTATGCGTTTACCGATTGCGGCAATGACGGTGTTCCGGAATTTGCGTTAAAATTCGTCTGCGGAACATATGAAGCGGACGATCAGGGAAAAGAAAGGCTTGCGGTTTATGAAACAAGCACCTATATTTTCCGCTATGAAGCAGCCCAGCTTCGCGTGGTGGACTGTAAGGTTTCTTCGACGCGCGACTGGTACGATTTGAATAAGTACGGAGTGTTCTGCGAAACCGGAAGCGGAGGAGCGGCACTTCACATTGATGCATTTTATGCGGTTACCGCAGAGGGAAAACCGGTTACACTTTATTATACGGAGCACCAGTATGGTCTGGCATCTCCTTTGATTTCCGGTGCGGAATTGCCGGACGGGTCTGTTCCTTATGATGATTACGGCGGAGATGTGGAAAGATTTACATACCATTTCGGGGAATACAGCTATGATGACTATTCCTGGCCGGAAAGCATGTATCTTTTCATGCTTGGGGAAGAGATTATTTACCCGGACGCGGAAATACTGAATAATTATCGGGCCAACGGATATGACGTGGTCGGTTTGGAAGAAGTCAATAAACGAATTGATGAAGCGTTGTCAAAATACGGGGTTACGGAAGGCATGCTTTCCGTTGCCGAATCGGATCTTGCGGAATGGATTCTTGTGGAATCCTTAAACGGCGGTCAGGGAGGAGAAAATTGAGAAAGAGCGGTGTACTTTTAGCAGTCAGCAGTTTGCCCGGTGAGTACGGAATCGGAAGCTTCGGAAAGGAAGCATATGATTTCGTGAATTTTTTGGTGGCAGCAGGACAGCATTACTGGCAGATTCTGCCGCTTGGACCTACGGGATACGGTGATTCTCCGTACCAGTCTTTCTCGACATTCGCCGGAAACCCCTATTATATTGACTTAAATGAATTGATTCAAAAGGGACTTCTGACCGAAAAAGAATGCAAATCGGCGGACCTTTGCGAACGCATTCCCTCCGCGGACGGTAAGAAGAAAGAAAAAAGAGCGGACAAGGTAAGCTACGAGAAAATTTATTTCGGCAAGATGGCGCTTTTGAAAAAGGCGTTTGAAAAGTTCGATTGTAAGGATAAAGATTTTACCTCTTTTGTTAAGAAGGAAAAATCGTGGCTTGCGGATTACGCGCTCTTTATGGCAATTAAGTATGAGGCCGGCGGCGTAAGCTTCCTGAAATGGGAGAAGGACTTAAAGACCGGTAAGAAATCCGCACTGGATGCGGCAAAGAAGAGATTGGAACCGGAGATTCTGTATTATTCGTTCCTGCAGTACCTTTTCTTCAGCCAGTGGGACAGATTAAAGAAATACGCGAACGAAAAAGGGATTCAGATCATCGGAGACATTCCGATTTATGTGGCACTGGACAGTGCTGATACCTGGGCGAATCCGAGGCTTTTTATGTTGGATAAGGATTTGAACCCGACCCGTGTGGCAGGATGCCCGCCCGATTATTTTGCAAAAACCGGACAGCTGTGGGGAAATCCTTTGTACGACTGGGAGTATCATAAAAAGACCGGATATGCGTGGTGGATTTCCCGCATGAAGCAGTGCTATCGGCTTTATGATGTAGTGCGAATCGATCATTTTCGCGGATTTGATTCCTTCTACTCGATTCCGTACGGAAACCTGACCGCCGAAATCGGCGACTGGGTAAAAGGTCCCGGAATTGATTTGTTTAAGGCTGTCGAAAATGCTCTCGGCAAACAACCTGTTATTGCGGAAGATTTGGGCTTTTTGACCGATTCCGTGCGAAGAATGATTAAAAGAACCGGATATCCGGGCATGAAAATTCTCGAGTTTGCATTTGACGGCGAAGCGGATAACGATTATATCCCGTATAACATTTCGTCCAACAGTGTAATCTATACCGGAACGCATGATAATGAGACGGTTGTCGGATGGTTCCATAATCTGCCCGCGAAATACAAAACGATTGTGAAGAATTATCTGAATGTCCGTTCCGTGAAAGACATTCACTGGAATATGATTCGCCTGGCATTCTCTTCGGTAGCGGATGCCGCAGTTATTCCGATGCAGGATATTCTCGGTCTCGACAATGAAGCGAGAATGAATGTTCCGGCAACGCTTGGCGGAAACTGGACCTGGAGGATGAAGAGCGAAGATTTAAGCGACGAACTCGCAGCGAAGCTGCGGGAGATTACGCGCATTTACGGGAGAATATAGTTTAGATAACAGCATTATACAGCCGAGGATTGTGCCAGAACCTGTATTGTTGCAAGCCGAGGCGTTCGGTAAACCATGGGAAAAGAAATCGAGAGGAAGTTCCTCGTTGACGAGCTTCCGGCAAATTTAGATGAATATGACTTCCACGATCTGGAGCAGGGATATCTGAATACTGCGCCCGTGGTACGCGTGCGAAAAGAAGACGATACCTACTATCTGACCTATAAGGGCAGGGGCTTCATCGAACGCGAGGAATACAACCTTCCTTTGACGGAAGAAGCGTATCTTCATCTGGTAGCGAAATCTGACGGAAAGATTATTTCCAAAAGAAGATATCGGATTCCGTTTAACGGCTATACGATAGAACTGGATGTTTTCAAAGAGCCGTTTGCTCCGCTTGTTTTGGCAGAAGTGGAGTTTCAGACTCTGGAAGAAGCGAATGCATTTGTTCCGCCGGCATGGTTCGGTCGGGATGTTACCTCGGAGCCGGAGTACACCAATTCCTATTTGAGCAGGTCATAATGAAACACCCCCGCATCGCGGGGGTGTTTTTGTGTCTAAAACAGTGATGTACTGAAGTATCGCTCTGCGCGGTCCGGAAGGACGGTTGCAATCACCTTGTCTTTTCCGTATTTCTCAGCCATCTGCTTTGCAGCCCAGATATTGGCGCCGGAAGACGTTCCGACCAAAAGACCGTGGTTTCTTGCAAGATCTCTTGCGGTATTAATGGCATCGTCATCGCTTACGGTAATGATGTCCGTAATCATCGATGTATCGAGAACGTCCGGTACGAATCCGTCACCGATTCCCTGAATCTGGTGAAGACCCGGTTCATCGCCCAAAAGTGCGGATACCCCTTTGGGTTCCACAGCTACAATGCGACAGTCGGGGTTATTATGATCCAGAATATATTGTGCGATTCCCTGCAGGGTTCCGCCGGAACCGATGCCGGAAACGTAAATGTCTATTTTTTTGCCGAGCTGTTCGCAAAGCTCGGGAGCAGTACCGTTATAATGCGCCGCAGGATTTGCGGGATTTACAAACTGCTGCGGAACGAAATAGTTGTCGCCGGTAGCGGCAATGCGCTCGGCTTCCTTTACCGCACCGTCCACGGACAGTTCGGCAGGTGTCAGAACCAGCTCCGCACCGAAAGCGCGGATGACTTTTTTTCGCTCCTCACTCATGTTTTCGGGCATTACAATAATTACCTTGTATCCTTTACGAACTCCGCAGAATGCAAGTCCGATTCCGGTGTTGCCGGAGGTGGGTTCGATGATGGTCATGCCCGGTTTTAATTTACCGTCTTTTTCCGCCTGCTCGAGCATGTTCTTTGCAATGCGGTCTTTGATGCTGCCGCCGGGATTTAAAAATTCTGCTTTGGCATAGATGGGAAGCCCCATGGTTCTTTCCAAAGAAATAAGCGGTGTATTTCCGATTAAATCAATCACATTGTCGTAGTACATTTCAGCCTTTCCTTTAAAAGGGCCGTACCATTCGGTGCGGCCCCTTTGGTTCAATCAATTTATTTATCCCAAAGTTACAACTACGTTGTACTCGGTCTTTCCTTCCACGTAAGGAACAATGCATCCGTCAACCTTTGCGCCGTCTACTTCCAGGGAAGCAACACCCTTGCATACATGATTCGGGTTCTTAACGGTGATGTTGTAGGTTGCACCACGGAACTGACGGGTAGCGGTGAAGCCGTCCCACTCATGAGGAATGGAAGGATCCAGTTTCAAACCGTCGAAGTCGGGCATTACGCCGAGGATGTACTGGGAAATCGCTACCATGTTCCATGCAGCGGTACCGGTAAGCCAGGAGTTCTTGCCCTGACCGAAGTTCTTGCCGGTCTGTCCGATATCAGCACCTGCATCCTTACCGCCGATCATCTGACCGTATACATAAGGCTCGGTCTTGTGAATATCGGAAGTCTCTTCGGTAAATGCCGGAGCAATTTCGGAATAGTATTTGAATGCCTGATCGCCCTGGCCTGCATATGCAGCCGCGCAGATAATCCATGCATTGTTATGAGTGAAGATACCTGCATTCTCTTTGTATCCGCCGGGATAGGTGGAGATTTCGCCGTACTGGATGTAATACTTGGTATATGCAGGATTGTTCAGTACGAGACCGAACTTGGTATTCAGTCTTTCGTCGATTGCCGCAAGAGTCTTAAGATCGGTTCCCTGATCCTTGCCGACGTCGGACATGATTGCGAAGCCCTGAGGCTCGATGAAGATCTGTCCTTCTTCGCATTC
>CADCOL010000123.1 GCA_902803015.1 uncultured Lachnospiraceae bacterium
AAATCATACACCTCCGACGAAGAAAATCTGGCCAACTTTTTGAAAGCAGCGCAGATGCACGGCATTGAGGGAGGCATTGAGTTCCACGGCGACAGGATCACGCTGTATAAAGACCTCGAATACGATATGATCCATACGGATTTCTGCACTTTTGACGTGAGAGACGGCAAGATGATCGGCCACGATCTCAAGGTGGACAATTTCATGACCATCGGCGACTTCGAGGCAGATTTCACGCTGGAAGGCGACAAACTGACCCTCACTGAAGGCAGTACCACAATTGTACTGAAAAGGCAATGACAGGTGTCCGGACGATATCAGGGCTGCTGCGGAAGCATGGAATTCTGCAGCGGCTTTTTTCATGCCTAATGAGAAAAACCACGCGGCAGCCGCGTGGTTTGTGAAACTCAAAAATCGATTCGATATAACCGGAACACTACCGGGATATTCTTTGGCATCCATTGCTCCCGGTAAGCCTTCTGATATGTCATCCCGGCATGTTCCATAACCTTTCCGCTGGCCGGGTTATTCTCGTCATGTGTCGCAATTACATAGGGAAGGACCTGATCCCGACGGATCCTGTGAAGCACCGCTTTCGCTGCTTCTGACGCGATCCCATGATTCCACAGATCTCTTCTGATCGTATACCCCATTTCATAAGGTTCATGAACGCCGACCCGAATACACCCAATGACCTTGCGTTCCGGATCGTCTTTCAGGCAGATGCCGTAAAGATAATTTAACTCATCCTCATAGTCTTTCATAAGTTCGGAGAGATATGCATTTGCGCTTGTGAGATCCTTCAGCGCATACATCGGTTTATACTTTACCGTCTCTTCATCGCCGTAAATCGTCAGAATATTTTCAGCATCGGCCTCTGTTAACCGGCGCAGGATCAGCCGGTCCGTTACGACCGGAAGACCGGATATTGAATCTGTGGCAGCGGATTTCATCATTGGGATGTCGACCTCATATACACTTTCTGGAGTATTATTAACGATATTATATCACGCTTACCATTTGTGAACTAACTGCAAAATCAATTTTAATTAAAGGTTGAAAACCAAGAACTCGCATATAGAAAGAGAAACAGATTGATGTTCCCCGGGAAAAGTCAAATCATGATTGTCGGCATCCTCTATATTGTGATCGTGTTATAGATCCTAGATGCTTAGTTCAAGTGAACCGCATTCCTAGATATCATCAACCCGGAAACGTGTAGACGAAACAACAATAATGTGATACAATACACGGTGATGTTGATTTTAATATCATTTTCCGAAGGAGGTTAAGATATGCCCCGAACAAAGAAAGATGCAAAGATACTGAATGTGAAACTTGCAACGTCGGTCTACAGTCAGTTGGAAGCATTTTGTCAAGAGAGCGGAATGTCCAAGACCGTGGCGGCTGAGAAAATATTTGGGCAGTTTTTTAACGAATACTTTGAACGTCCTGAGTCAGAGAGAACGATCTTTCAACATGTCATAAAAGAATAAAGGGTGGTTGTAACTTCGTTTGTAATAAAACGAATAAAAACGAATGCATAGACAGAAGTCTTTTCCAGGGAGGATAAATACTTTTTAGATTTTATAATTGAAATGTAAAAAGCGATTTAGTGGAAGGAAGTATATTTAAACACATGGAAAACATGATTCTTCTTATTAATGAACTTCGAAAACTTGATAATGAAACACCATGGGTCGAGTTCAAGCATAATAATTATGATCCTGTAATGATTGGGAATGATATCTGTGCTCTCGCCAATGCTGCTACACTGCATGAAAAACCTCAAGCTTATATGCTTTGGGGTATCGATAATGAAAGCCACGATATTGTCGGGACAGATTATAATCTTCAGAATCTCAAAAAAGGAAATCAGGAGTTGGAAAACTGGCTCCGCTCTCTGCTTTCAGACAATGCAGAATTTGAGTTTGATTCAGTCTCTACACCAGAAGGCTCAGTTGGAGTTCTGACAATACAAAAAGCGGCTAATTATCCGGTGGCATTTGAAAAAACAGAATATATTCGAATCGGGAGTTATACAAAAAAGCTTAGAGATTTCAAAACTGTACAGGCGCAACTATGGGATCGTCTCCGCTCTGAGAAGTTTGAGAATCAGTTTGCAAAACAAGATTTATCATTGCGTGAAGCACTTAGATATCTTGATTATACAAAATATTTTGACTATACAGGAATTCCGCAACCATCTGATGAAGATGGAATTCGGCATTTTATGGTCGAAGAAGGCTTTATTGTACGAGAGGATTCGGGATTGTATGCTATTACAAATTTAGGAGCAATTCTTTTTTCAAAGAAGCTTTCTTCGTTTGAACGTCTCGGAAGGAAGGCCGTAAGGGTTGTCCAATATGAAGGGAATAACCGCCTTTTGACATTGAAAGATGATACACAAGACGAAGGATATGCAATCGTTTTTGAGAATCTTATCCGGTATATAAATGCCCTTCTTCCTTCGGTGGAAATGATCACGGATACCATACGAGAAAAACGATCAGTATACCC